>CAJTMU010000080.1 GCA_910577365.1 uncultured Oscillospiraceae bacterium
TCTGGTTTGCCACCGCTTCTGCAAGCTCGGAGGAGTTGCCCGACATATCGTTGGAATCCCCCGATATCCGCTCCGCAGCGTTATTTATACTGGAAAACGTTTCACGAAGCGCGTCGCATATCTTGTTCATGGACCTATCAATCTGTGTAAACTCCCCCACAAATACAATGGAGCTGGTTACAGTGAAATCCCCACTCGCCATAACCGAAAGCCGCCGTTCTATCTCATTGATATAGTTTTTCAGCGCAAGATTCGTATCGAGCAGCGACTTGGATATAACGCCTATCTCGTCGCGCCGCGTCTTGGGGTACTCATGGTTTAGAACACCCGTCGACATGGCGGACACAATCTTAGCAAGGCTTGACATTGGCTTTAAACGGCGAGAAAATTGGAGGTAGCAGAAAAATCCTCCCACCAGAACAAACACAATCCCTATTATAACGACCAACGTTGTTAAAAATATTATGGGAGCCATAGCCTCAGCGTAATTGGCAGCATATAATATTTTCCAGCCAGTGTGACCAAGTTCCACAATCGGAAACAGACACTTATCTCCGTTATAATCTCTGTCAATAACAACTTCAGTCGTACCCAGAGTTGACAGTACCTGCTCATAGCCCGCAGATGCGTCCAACAGTGCGGTTATTATCTCAGTTTCACCCTCCAGGCGGTGCGAAAGCATATCGTCCGCCGCGTGGATAATTATGTTATTTGAACCGTCCACCAGTACTGCATGCCCATTATTGTCAGCTTTGAGAGCTTTTGTCAGTTCAAGCAGCTCTGTAATTTCAATATCAATTCCACATACGCCTACAATTTCTCCATTTCTTTTAAGCGGTGAGGCAACTGTGGTCACGATAAATCCTGAAGCAACATCAATATATGGATCGGTTATGATAGTTCCTCCCGACGCTACCGCCGCCTTATACCAATCCCTTTCGCTTGCCACATAATCTTCATCAACAGGATAAATACCACAAACCATTCCCGTTTTATCCGTTTCCCATGCGAGATATCCATCCAAAATCGCATCCGAACCCTTATTCACAACATCAAGTATGTATTCACGCAGCTAATCTTCGTGCATATCCAGCTTTACCGCCGACAGCGCGAAATCCTCCACGATTGCGGTATGCCTGGTCAGCCATGCTTCCATTGATGCCGATTTAGCCAAAACCGTATGATATAAATCTGATTTCATGGAATCCATAAAAATTTTATTGCCCGCCGTACCAAAAATCAGGCAAACAATGGTCAGCACACATACCAGCATACTGATTGATGACAGCAAAATACTTTTCAATAGGCTCTGTTTCATACATCTACCCCTTAAAAAAATTTTTACTTCGGCTTAAAAAAGCCTAAACAAATACCGCTCAGAGAACGGCATTCTTTGAATAATTTCATGAAATTATTATACTATATTCCTTTAAAAAAAGCAATATATTATTTTAATTTATATGTCAATTTATAAAGATTTTTTTGTATGAGATTATAAAAAACGCCGCGGGCTTGTTCCCGCGGCGTTATGCTGTGTGCAATTAAACTCTGAGCTTCTGAACCTGATCTTTGAGTATGTGAGAATGTCCGCTAAGCTCCTCGCAGGAAGCGGCAGATTCTTGCGCCGTAGCGGAATTTTGCTGAACTACCTCGGAAATCTGGTTGATTCCTATGGTAACCTGCTTTACGGATTCGGACTGCTGCTTTGCCGCAACAGTAATCTCGGAAATAACAGAGGTAGTCTTTTCGGAAATCTCCATAACTTCCTTCATGTTTTCCGCGTTTGCTTCGGCAATCTGCGCACCCTTGGTAACCGCATCTATTGCCGCGGAAATAAGATCCTTGGTACTGCCTGCAGCCTCAGCGCTCTTTGCCGCAAGGTTTCTTACCTCGTCCGCAACTACTGCAAAGCCCTTTCCTGCCTCACCTGCTCTCGCAGCCTCAATAGCTGCGTTCAGCGCAAGTATATTGGTCTGGAAAGAAATATCCTCAATTGTAGAGATGATCTTGTGAACTTCGTTTGCCTTCTCCTTGATCTCCTCCATCGCTTCCATCATCTTGGCGGTCTCGCTGTTTTGCTGGAGGATCTTCTCGGAACTTGTCTTGGACAGACCGTCCGCTTCAACCGCGCTGTCCGCAGTGCGTTCAACCTGAACGGAAATATCGTTTATAGTGGTCTGCAGCTCATCAACAGCGGTAGCCTGGGTTGTGGTACCCTCTGCGAGCGACTGCGCACCGTCAGCTATCTGACCCAATCCTGAGAACAGATCATCAGCCGCCATGTTTACGCTTCCGATAATATCCGAAAGATTATCCTCAATTTTCTTAAATGACTCTCCGATAGGTGCGAAATCTCCAACGTAGCTGGCGCTGCTTGACTGAGTAAAGTCACCGTCAGCCATGTAGTTCAGTACGCCCGAGATATCCTGTACATAGGAACTAAGGGTGTGCTTGGTTTCCGTAAGTTTTTTCGCAAAGTCACCCATTTCATCTTTGTTAAAACGGAACTGACTGTCGGGAACGCTCAAATGACCGCGGTACATCGTGTCTGCAATATTGCCAACCTCTCTGAGAGGCTTATCTACCAATTTGCTTGTAGACATGAATACCAATATAACCATAAGCACGGTAACAACTACCGCAATGCCTATCGTTATAAGAATAACAGTCGCAATTGCTTTGTCGGTAGACTCGGACGAGAAGCCTGAAAAATACGCTCCGACAATATTATTGTTCATACCAACTATGGGATCATACTGGGTATAATGACTCTGTCCCAGAATGTCTACCTTACCCATATATGAATTACCCTTGTCAATAACGGCTGTTTTGATATTATCCGCCATTTTTGTTCCTGATATGCGCTGACCGCTTTCATCAAGTATAGTTGTAGAATAGCGAACATTGTCTGCGCAAATTGTGATCTCCGCTCCGGTACGGTTCTTTATACCGTCGATAAATTTCGTGTTAGCAAAGTCCATTCCAATGACCGTAACACCCACGATACTTCCCTCAACGGTCTTAGCCGGACCTATGTAAATGCAGGACAGCGGAATAGTTGTATCGGCATAAATACCTTGAAGCTCCTCGCCATTCAGCGCCCTTGAGAAGTAATCTGATTTTATTCCGCTGAGATTGTAATTGTCAGTCTTCCAGACAATATTGCCATTAGTATCAAAAATCGCACAATAATCAAATTCCGAATCTGCCTGAGCAATCCAGCGCGTTTCCACACCGGAAAAGTCATTGTTTAAAAGAGCGTTCGCGTCTGTCCCGACAGCTCCCCATCCGGTATGAATAGCAGCTACACGGTCAATCTGCGCCTCAATATTGTACTCCAGAACCTTAATACCTGTTTCAGCCTGATCCAGCAGGATGGAATCGCTGTGGCTCTTCATCATAACTGTTGATGTTGCGACAAGCACAACCGCCATTGCCAAAATCATCGCCAGTACAGTAAAGATAATCCTTCTGCTTAACTTAGACATCTGTTTACCCTCTCCTTTATTACGACGGTATCATACGGAACAAACGCAAATCATCGGTTATTCACAAGACCGCCTCAATATTAACAAATCCATTATAGCAGATTTCTCCACTTTTTTCAATACCATTTTACACAAAAAAAATTTATTTTTTTTAATATTTTGTACAAATGCCATTCTTAAACGGCATGAATATATACTGTGGTATTTTATGGAATATTTATTTATAGAAATAATTACTTTTCTAAAAGCTCCTCGCGCTGCTTTTTCTGCATTTTCAGCCAGCTGACAAACCCATAAATGTCGTTAGCCAGAAAGACCGCAAAGCATATAAGCACCGAAAAATAAGAAATATCCTCCGCGGCAGCCATAGCCCACAGCACTATCAGCACAATGTCATTTGCTGCGTAAGCCAGCGCGTAGAACGGACTGCGACGAAAAAGAAGATAAACCGCAATAAAGCTTGTTGTAACCGAAATGGTGCTTGGCAGCAAATTAGCCGTGCCCAAGGCTCTGAGCAAAAAGAAGAACACGGCTGTCACGACGGCAGCAAGCGGTAGCATTACCCAAAGCTCTTGGAGCCTAAGGCGGTTCACTCTTACTTGAGCGCTGTTCTTATATGGATTTTTCAGCCAGTTTACCATTGCCGCGCCAGCCATTGGGGCGGTCATTCCCAGATAAGTAATCATTTCGCCATAGTAGCTGAATGAAAACGAAATTATACCGTAAAAAACGCTGAAAATCACTGTCAGCGCCTGTCCAAGAGGGTTTCCCTTGGCTATAAAAATCAGCGAGGTCACTCCTATTACGGATGATATAGGCGAAAGAAAATTTTTCCTGTCAAAGGCTAAAAACGCAGCCAATATCAGCGCCGCCGAACCTCCCCATAAGAAAAAATCACTTTTTGAAAAACCTTTCAGAGTAAAAAACTTTCCAAGCATTACAACACTCCTTAATTAACAAAGAAAAAGCACCCACTGCACCTCTTCAAAGACCTAATGAGATGTGTGAATGCTTCCGCATTTTTCCGCCCGGTGGCGGATATTTTTTTTATTATATCACTTTATGCAACGGTTGTCAAGTGCTTTCGGAAATTTCGGTGATTATTCCGCGAAGCTCCTCCGCGCCCTCACCTGTTTCGGCAGAAAACTCCACCATGGTTATATCCCCGCCGCAGGGCAGCTCTGTCAACAGAGCCTCGCGGCGCTCGGCACGCTGCTTCTTTGACAGTTTATCCGCCTTAGTCAGCACCACCGCGAAAGGTATCTCGCTGTCGATCAGAAAATTCACCATCATCACGTCGTCCGTGGTAGGCGGATGACGGAAATCTATCAGCTGAAACACAAGCCCCAGTTCTCTTTCGTCATGAAGATAACCCTCGATAAGCTCCCCCCAGCGCTCCTTTTCCGACTTTGACACTTTTGCGTAGCCATACCCGGGCAAATCGGCGAAATATATCCCGTCGACCGCGTAAAAATTTATGGTCGCGGTCTTCCCCGGAACAGCGCTGACGCGGGCGAGCGCCTTTCTGTTAAGCAGCTTGTTTATCAGCGAGGATTTCCCCACGTTGGAGCGTCCCGAAAACGCTATCTCCGTTCTGTCCGACGGCGGAAGCTGCTTAAAGCTGCCGTAGGATGTGTAAAATTCGGCTTTGTTAAAATTCATGAAACGTCCTTTTTGTCGTGTCTGCCCCTGCAAGGGGGATTATTTTAAAAAAATTTCCCGCACCGCTGCGTTTTCGGCTATGCCGAAAACTTCGCTATCCTTGATTTAAAAGCTCCGCCCGCTTTGCGGGCTGCGCTTTCAAATCGGATTGCGGGAAATTTATACGTGAGCTGGCTGCGGCTCTGAGTTTTCAGCGCCATTTGCTTCCTGATTTTCTCGTGGCTTTGAAGCCGCTTATTACCTTTTAAGGGAACTTCGGAATTATTCCTTTACCTTAATTTGCGCTGAGCACGGGGACTTTTTCCTCCGTTTTTCTTACGCGCTTGCTCTCCTTATCGGAGGGCTTTGACTTTGCGGAATCCGCCGTGCAGTTGGGCAGCACCAGCGCCGTTTCCAGAACGGTGGAAATATCCTCCGCGGGAACAAACTTTATGGCAGCCTTTACCACTTCATCTATTTCCTCCAGATCGGGAACATTGTCCTTGGGTATGCACACGGTCTTTGCGCCCGCGCGGTACGCCGCCATGGATTTCTCCTTAAGACCGCCAATCGCAAGCACCTTGCCTCGCAGCGTTATCTCTCCCGTCATCGCCACATCGCGGCGCACAGGCGTTCCCGACAGCGCGGAAACAAGCGCGGTGGTAAGCGTAACTCCCGCCGACGGACCGTCCTTGGGCACAGCTCCCTCGGGAGCGTGGATATGGATATCCTTGTTCTTGTAGAACTCGGGGTCTATCCCGTACTTTTCCGCCAGCGACCTTGTAAGGCTTACCGCTATTTTCGCTGATTCCTTCATAACATCGCCGAGCGAACCCGTAAACTCCGTCTTGCCGGTACCGTCCAGCACCAGCACCTCCAGCGGGAGCATCGTACCGCCCACGCTCGTCCACGCAAGTCCGTTCACAAGCCCCACCTCGTCATGAGCCGCAAGCTCGTCGGGGTGATACTTTCTTATTCCGAGGAACTCCTCGATATTTTTATCCGTAACCGATACTTTGGATTCCCCCGAAACAAGCAGCTTGGCGGACTTACGGCAGATATCCGCGATATTCCGCTCCAGCTTTCTCACGCCCGCCTCACGGGTATAGTTATCTATAACCGAATAAAGCGCCTTGTCGTTCACCTTTACCGTTGAGGGCTTCTCACCGTGCTTTTTAAGCTGCTTGGGGAGCAGATGTCTCTTGGCGATATTGAATTTTTCCTCGCGTGTGTAGCTGCTAAGCTCTATTATCTCCATACGGTCGCGCAGGGGCGCGGGTATCGTATCGAGGCTATTTGCGGTGGTTATAAAAAGCACATCACTAAGATCCACGGGAACTTCTATATAATGGTCGACAAACGCGGTGTTCTGCTCGCTGTCAAGCACCTCCAGCATGGCGGAGGACGGGTCGCCCTTGAAATCGCTTCCCATCTTGTCTATCTCGTCCAGCAGCATAACGGGGTTCATGCTCTTCGCCTGCTTCAGCGCGGTGATTATCCTGCCGGGCATAGCTCCGACATAGGTCTTCCTGTGACCGCGTATCTCCGCCTCGTCGCGCACTCCGCCCAGCGAAATTCGAACGTATTTCCGCCCGAGAGCTTCAGCGACGGAACGCCCGATAGAGGTCTTGCCCACCCCGGGAGGTCCGTACAGGCATATTATCTGCCCCTTTATATCGGGGGCGAGCGCTCTAACCGCAATGGTTTCGGTAATACGCTCCTTTACCTTTTTCATACCATAGTGGTCCTTGTCGAGCTGCTTCTGCACGTTGTCTATATTCAGCTTATCCTTGGTCTTTACGTTCCACGGCAGCGACAGCACGGTATCAAGATATGTCCTCAGAACCGCCGCTTCCTGCGATGAGGATGACATTCTCTCCAGCTTCTCCGCTTCGCTTATCAGCTTTTCCTCAGTCTCCTCGGGCAGCGCAAGCTCCATTATCTTATCTATGTAGTCTGCCGAATCCTCAAGTGAGCTTCTGCCCTCTCCGAGTTGACCGGAAATCACCTTGAGCTGCTCGCGCAGGTAATATTCGCGCTGATTTTTATCTATCTGCTCCTTAACCTGCTCCTGTATCTCCAGCTCGGTTTCCATTATCTCCATTTCGCTGCGAAGCATGGAAATAAGCAGCTTTATTCTCGAAAGCGTTCCGTTGGTTTCAAGCAGCTTCTGCTTATCCTCTACCTTAAGAACAACATTAAACACTATCTTATCAAAAAGGTTGGAGCAGTCCTCTTCGCTTATAATGCTCTCAAAAAGCTCACGCGGCATTTTCGGCGTCATGGCCGAGTAATCGCGGAATGCGTCCTTAAGCGCACGCTTCGCCGCATCGCGTGTGGAATCCGAAGGTGGCGCTCCGCGCGAGGGCAGTTCCTTTACCTCCAGCTCAAAATATTTAGCAGAAGCGGTGACTTTTACGCGCCGTGCGCGGTACAATCCCTCCACAAGCACTCTCGTCGATCCGTCGGGCGTTGTGAGAAGCTGGCGAATCTCCGCCACTACTCCCACCTCAAAAACATCGTTTACGGAAGGCTCCATATTCCCCGCGTCCTTCTGAGCCACAAGGAAAATAAGCCCGTCGCCCTTTGCGGCGCTTTTAAGCGCGTTTACGGAGCGCTCGCGGCTTACGTCGAAATGCAGCACCATGGACGGGAACACCACCAATCCGCGCATAAACAGCGAGGGCATTGTTTTATTATTCATAAATATCAATCCTTTCGGGTTTAAACAATTATTACGTATAATCCTGCGGCTGCCATTGTGTCGGCAAATACCAACACCGAAACATATTATACATCATTCCTATCATTTTTGCAAGTACTTTATCCGCAACACTTTCTGTAAACATTCCCGCCTTATATCGGAAATGCGATAAATCGCGGCGGTGAACGGCTTCAAATATGTTTTTTCGGGGATTTTCTGCCTGCATGCGCCGCTTTTTCCGCTTTTTTTGGTGACAATTACTTGATTTCCGCTGTAGAACGACATGTAATAGATATCGTTTACGCAAAAATTTCCTGAATCTGACTGTAAATTTTCATAAAAATTTCATTAAAGCCGTATATAAACAGTTGATTCGGGGGATTTTTTTGCCCTCCGACCCATACGATTGTGTAAAACTCGGCGGAGCTTTGCACAAAACAACGCGTATATCCTTAAGCATTTACATCTTTTTTCGCAAAACCTTGAAGCATAATGGGCTTTCGGACGGTTCTCGAAAAATATTTTGCGTAAGCATGCCGTTTGACTGACTTTTCTATAAGCTGGCTGAAAATTATCCTAAAATTTTCATTTTTAATCTTTGCGACTTAACGGAATATTAACGAGAAAATCAGATACAGAACAGGCTGATGAAGTATGTATATCCAAATGGTATATTTTCCCACCGCTGACAGCCATTTTATATGCGTCGGGTAGAAAAATTTCGGTAGAGAACCGCTTTTCGCCCACACTCCGAAACTGCTTCCGGCAACAAACAGAAAAAACCACGGCAGCATGGGGAAATAGTCCGACGAAGCGAAACGACCGTTATGCAGCCCCAACGGAAACAGCGCGCCCGCTTGATAAGCCGCTTCGGGCAAATGCCACTCAAACAGCCCTTTTATCCCGATGAAGCTGTTTGAATAATCCTCTGCAACAGCGGGCAGGCTCGAACCAATCGCGGTAAAGCTGCCGCTGTCCCAAATTACGCGAGGAATATTGGCAATTACCGGAGAATTTGGAATATTCCACGTCAGCACGAACAGCGCCGTGAAAGCTATTATCCCGACCCAAGCGGGTATAACGTCAAAAAATTTTTCGCCAAGCCCGAAAAGCATCATAGATATTCCCAGAAAATGCAAAATACCGAAATAAATCGTCCCGCCGGTAAAAAACGGCAGCACAAAGGTCATCACCATACCTATAAAAAAGCACTGCGCTCCCCTTTTGAGATTATTCCGCGAGTATCTGCATACCGTTCCCGAGATAAAGATAAACATTGCCGCGAAAACGTCACGTATAACATCGAACCAGTCCTCAAAAAAGACAGGAACGTCCAGCCCGAAAACATACTTTAAATCATACATGGCATGGTACACCACCATGCAGATTATCGCGAACCCGCGTATTTCGTCCAGAAGCCCCACCCTCTGCTGAGGCTTCTTTAATGTTTTTTCCGTCATTATAATCTCCTTAAAAATTCAAAGTCCGCCGACTACTATTTTAACATAAAATAAAAAAAATTACAATAACAACTTGAACACTTTTAACTTTTGTGATAAAATATAAAGTGAAATCTTGATGAAAATTCACGCAAAAGCGGATTTTTCCGCGAAAACAACGGAAACGGAGGATAATATGGCGGAGCTTTGGGATTTATACAATGAGGACAGAGAGAAAATCGGACGGACAATGGAGCGCGGGAAACCTATTCCCGAAGGCTGCTGCCACCTTGTGATACACGTCTGCGTTTTTGACGGCGGCGGGCGTATGCTTATTCAGCAGCGGCAGCCGTTCAAGGAGGACTGGAGCAATTTGTGGGACTTGACCGTCGGCGGCTCGGCGATTGCGGGGGATACGGGCAGGACCGCCGCGGAGCGCGAATGCCTTGAAGAACTGGGATACCCCCTCTCCCTCAAAAACGAGCGCCCAAGCCTTACCATTCACTTTGACGGCGGCTTTGACGATATCTACTGCGTAAGGCGGGATATCGACATAAGCTCCCTGAAGCTTCAATTTGAGGAAGTACAAGCGGTGAAATGGGCGGATAAAAACGAAATATTCGCCATGATAGACAGCGGAGAGTTTATCCCCTATCATAAAGCGCTTATCGAGCTGCTGTTCCTGTCCTCGACCCAAAGAGGGACTCATATGAGAGAAGATAAGAAAGGATAATCCGAATATTGGAATATGTAACCATCGGGAATGTCAAAATAGAAAAGACCGCCGCTCTCGCGCCTATGGCAAGCGTTGCTGACAGAGCCTACCGACTTACGGCGAAAAAATTCGGAGCGGCTTACTGCGTCGGCGAGATGGCAAGCTGCAAGGGGCTTGTGTACTCGGATAAAAAGACCTCCGAGCTGCTTACCGTTACCGACGCGGAGCGCCCCATGGCGGTGCAGCTTTTCGGCGCGGAGCCTGAATTTATGGCAAAAGCCGTGAAAATTGCGGAGCAATACTCCCCCGATATAATTGACATAAACGCGGGCTGTCCAATGCCGAAAATCACGGGCGGCGGCGCGGGGAGCGCCCTTATGAAAAACCCTCGGCTTTTCGGGGAGCTTATC
>CAJTMU010000081.1 GCA_910577365.1 uncultured Oscillospiraceae bacterium
AAAAAATTTCAAAATTTCCGTTAGTCATACTCCGTTACGCTTCGCTTCACTCCGCATGCCTAACGGAAACCGCGCGCGTTTGCGTTCGCAAACGCAGTTTTACGCAAACTTCGACGCAATGCTTTAGCCAACCACATTATCGTTGCGTAAAACTCCGCGACTTTTTGAAATTTAATGCGCCGACAATGCGCTGCAAACAGGCATTTTCTGAAAGCTAATCCGCCCCCATTTCAGGGGGCGGATATTCACAATATACCTATGAACGGTATCACGCTTCGGCGTCCGCAGCCGCGGAATCCCATGCAAAGGAAGCGCCGATGGTTTCAGAGCCGAATTCTTCGATAAACTCTTTTATCTCCTCCTCGCTGAGTGCAGATGTGTCTATATCATCGGAAGCCCATGTAAAGGTAGCGCTGGTGGTTTCAGAGCCGAATTTTTCGATAAACTCCTTTATTTCCTCCTCGCTGAGCGCGGATGTGTCTATATCATCGGAAACAACAAACTCGATTAAGTCAATATCGGCAATACTGAAATCGACGTCCGCGTCCCCATCGGGTGCATATACAAAAGCGTATGACATCACATCTCCGTCGATGCCGGGAATCTCCATTTGGTATTGCTCGATATGCATATCGCCCTCATCAAACTCGGAATACTTAGCCTCTACCGTGTATTCCTCGCCGTTTACCATAACGGTAAACATCTTTGTTATGCCGTCAACGACTGCGCCGTTTGTCGCAGCGTTAGCCGTAACAAGAGATACTGCGCTTACCGATACCGCAGCTGCTGCTATAAGCAGCGGGCGGAAAAAATTATGCTTTTTCATGGTTTTGTCCTCGCTTTCTTGTGAAACGCGCTTCATGACCGCAGATTTGATATCGGCTATGCGTTTGGGGGAAAGCTCCTCTTCAGCGGGAGCGACATCCCTAAAAAATTCCTCAAACATAATCAAAACCCCTTTCGGTCATAAAAGCCTTCAGCTTTTGTCTTGTACGGGTGAGCTTGCTCCTCACCGTACCTTCCGTTAGATTCATATATCGTGCAATATCGGAGGTTTTTTCACCGTAAAAGTAAAACCGCAGAAACACCTCTCCATCCTGCTTTGCAAGAGAGTTTATTCCCTCTTTGAGGCAGTCCATCGCTTCATTAAGCTCCGCACGCTGTTCCACGTCAAATTCCGACGCTATTTCCAGCTCACTTATGTCCTCCGCGGCGGGCGGCATATCCCGAAAACGGTTTTTGACCGCATTCCTTGCGATGGCGGAAAGATAGGGACGAAGCCCTTTATCCTCCGAGAGCCGCTCCCTGCTCTGCCACAGGCGCACAAACACGTCCGCAGCAAGCTCGTCGATATCCTCTTCGGAAAGCGTTCCCCGTGAAAAATTTCGTATTACGGCGGCAACATATGCCGCATAGCCGTCAACGACAGCCTCCAGCGCCGTCAAATCTCCTGCTCTGAGAGCAGCGGCAAGTCGGTTTTCCTCTGTCAATGTTTTCCTCCGTTTGTTTACTGCGCAGCCGAGGTTTTGTCCCTCTCACTCATATATACACCAAAAATTACAAAATGCTGCGTCATAAAAAACTTTTTCTACTTGAAAATAAAATATATTTATGTTATAATAAACGAAGCAGCATATTCCGCTCAATTCTGTGCGGATTATACGAAAAATTCATTTTCTTAAACCGGCTTTTGCTAATAACATATAAACTTCATACAATAAGGCAGTGTTTTATATGGGTCGGCGCGGGAATGTACCGCTCAGTATTAAAAATGCTTTTAAATGAAATATAAACACAGCAGCACTTAAACCAATTGTCAAATGCTATCGGGGGTGATATCTTGATCGACGGAAAGAAAATAATCGCGCTGTGCATTACAAAAATCAATGAAGACTCCTCTCGGAAATTTATAACGGCGCTGAATAACTCTCTGCCGTCGGAGGACTGCCGCCTAATGGTATATGCTACCTGCTCAGAACTATATTGGAACACTCCAATGGAATCGGGTGAAAGCGCAATATTCGACCTGATCGATTTTGACGCGGCGGATATTGTTGTAGTTTTTGTTGAGAAAATCAAAAACAAGCAGGTAATAGATGACATATTGTCAAGGGCAAAAGCTTACGGAAAGCCCGTGATTACCGTAGACGGTATATATAAAGGAACCATAAGCACGATATTCGATTATGAAGCGGGTTTCAGACGCGTTGTCGAGCATGTTTTAGATGTACATAAAGTACACAATCCCCATATGATGGCGGGAATAAAGGACAACGATTTTTCTGAACAGAGGATAAACGTTTTTGCCGATGTGCTGAAGTCGAGAGGAATAACCTTTGACTGCGGCAATATGGTAAGCTACGGCGATTTCTGGGCTGACCCCGCCGCAAGGGCGACAGAAAAGCTCATAGCGGAAAACCGCGTTCCCGAAGCGATTATCTGTGCAAACGACAGTATGGCGCTGGCGGTCACAGACACACTGATATCGGGCGGTTATAAAGTTCCGGAGGACGTTATTGTTACGGGATTTGACGGTATCGACGAAATAAAGCTGTCATCACCGAAAATAACCTCCTGCATATGCAGTTATGACAAAATTGCCAAAAAAATATCCGACATAATAGGTGAATGCCTTAACGGAGGCTATAAGGAGGAAATTTTCCGTATTCCCGCCACGCTTATTCTTTCCGAATCCTGCGGCTGCAATAAGGAAAAGACGATAAACGCCCAGAGGGAACTTTTTGAACTGAGCAACCGCTTTTACCGCTATCAAGACGAAGAGTACAGTATGTATGAGCTGGTGGCTCAAACTATTTCCTGTACAAGCATAGAGGAAGTAAGCGGCATCATTTCCAACTCGCGATTTTATGATGTGGACTGCGCGCTTACGCCTGAATGCCTTGATGAAACGGTCAGCCCGCTAAGCGTGATAGAACGCGAAAACGCTTACGGAGAAGAAATGATCGACTTTTTCAGCTCCGATGAAATTCGTTATACAAACTACCGCCGCTTTTCACGAAAAGATATTTTGCCGCGGCTTAAGGAGCTTTTGGAATACCAAAACCCTATGTTCCTGTTTGGGCTGAATTTTCTTGATGTCCCGCTGGGATATGTCTGCTTTCACTTTCACAGCTATGACGTAGGCAGCTACTGTAAGGTTCCGCAGATTATTAGAGCACTCAACAACGCAATCGGTGGATACCGCAACCTCCGTTATCATCACTACCTGCAAAACCGCGTTGAGGAAATGTACAAGCTGGATAACCTAACTGGGCTTTACAACAGAAACGGGTTCAATAAGGAGTTTGAGCGCATTGTTGGGCAAGCCCGTGAGAACGGCGGTGTTGTTTCTGCGGCGCTGGTAGACCTTGACGGTTTAAAGGCGATAAATGACACCTACGGGCACGATGAGGGTGATAACGCCATTAAAACGGCTGCGGAGGCTTTCAGCACCTGCTGTCCGGAGGACTCGGTATGCGTAAGATTCGGCGGCGATGAGATGATGGCTATAGCTAACGGAAAAATAAACGAAGCAACGCTCAGAAATGATATTAATGCCTGCCTTAACAGATACAATGCTGTTTCGGGAAAGCTATACCGCGTTTCGGTAAGCGTTGGCGTGTATATCTGCGACAAACCGGAAAGCATGGATTTTGACGACCTTGTTAAGGAGTCGGATAAACTGATGTATTTTGAAAAGAGACTCAAAAAGAGCACAAAGAAAAAGGAAGAAATAACAGAGCCTTGAATGATAAAACACTGTCCCCCAATTTTGGGGGACAGCTTATTGTCAGATTTTACGCATTAGACTGCTCCATATCCTCATGCCTGATGTCCTCGGCGTGCTCAGCCTGAACATCGGCATCGTAGGAAAGTATAGGGTCTATTTCCTTATGCTTTATGCGCCTGTCAATGTAGTTTTTAGTTATCTTGATCACCATAGGTGACAGTGAAAGAACACCGATAAGGTTTGGTACCATCATAAGCCCATTAAAAGTGTCGGAGATATCCCAAGCAAGGCTGGAGGTCATGATAGCGCCGGAAATTATCATCAGCACAAAAAACACCTTATAACCTTTGGCTGCTTTTAATCCGAAAAGATATTCAAAGGATTTTGAACCGTAATGCGACCAGCCTACCACCGTAGTAAACGCGAAAAGAAGAATCGCCAGCGAAACAAACACCTCACCCGCTATGCCAAACACGTTTCCGAAAGAGTTTGCCACGAGCGTAGCGTCGTTGGTGCCCTCTGCCATCAAACCCGTTTCAAGATCGATAGCGCCCGACGACAGGACCACGACCGCTGTCATAGTGCATACCACCATAGTATCGGCAAAAACCTCGAAAATGCCCCACATACCCTGTTTTACAGGCTCTCTTACATTGGAAGCGGAATGCACCATTACCGAGGAACCAAGACCAGCCTCGTTGGAAAATACGCCGCGCTTGCAGCCCTGCGTAATCACCTCTTTAACGGCAATACCCGTTACACCGCCGACAACAGCGTCAACACCGAACGCGAATTTAAAGATGGAAGCGAAAATCGCTCCTACGCTGCCGATATGTACGAAAAAGACTATCAAACAACCAAGAATGTACGCGCACGCCATAAACGGAATAACTTTTTCCGCGAAAGCTGCGATTCTCTTAAGCCCGCCAAGAATTATCAGACCGCCGAGTATCATCAGTACAACGCCTATAATTAGCGACGTCCACTTTACATCTCCGAACGCATAACCGAGATCCACGTTTTTAAGCAGAGCGGAATCAAGATTAATAACGATTTTGTTTATCTGCCCCATATTTCCGATACCAAATGAGGCAAACACCGCGAATATCGAGAACAATACCGCGAGAAACCGTCCGATGTATTTGCAGTGCTTATATCCACCAAGTCCGTCACGCAGGTAGTACATAGCTCCGCCCGACCACTCGCCCTCTTTGTTTTTTCGGCGGTAATAGATACCGAGCACGTTTTCGGAAAAGTTTGTCATCATTCCGAAAAATGCGGCTATCCACATCCAGAAAACCGCTCCGGGTCCACCGACACATATTGCCGACGCAACGCCAGCAATATTTCCCGTTCCGATAGTCGCGGCAAGAGCCGTACAAAGCGCTTGGAACTGGGAAACCGAGCCGGATTCCTTATTATGGCGCGTCCTGCTGCCGCGCTTGAAAGTCGAGCCTATGGTTTTTGTCCACCATTCCTTAATGTGAACCACCTGAAAAAATTTTGTAAGTATCGTAAGCAGTATGCCTGTTCCGATAAGCAGCACCAATCCGATTTTTACCCAGACAAAATCGTTTATGGCATTGTTTACCTCTGTGACCTGTTTTAAAAGAGCGTCCACCAAAAAACCTCCCGATTTCAAAATATTTATTATATTTTATCACAAATCCGTCATTTTTGCAAGTGCAGCAGTTAAAATATGTGAATTTTATCAAAAAAATATTGAATTTTTGTTACGCTTGTACAAAGCAAAAATTGAGGAATCACTGAATCAAGCGAAACGAAATCTATTCAACCATATTAATTCCCTTGTTAGGGAATTGATTGTATTTTAATCAGCGACTTTTTAATTATCACATTAAAAGCTTTGCCTGTTTGCGGTCAAATATTGCAATTTACGCCAAAATATGATATAATAATTTATATTGGCGCATAAATAATACAGCTAATAACGCAAAAATGTTCCGGAGGATATTTATGCTTAGGTTAAGACCGTATAAACCCTGCGACGCGCGGGAAATAACAAAGTAGATAAAAAGCGAATATGCTTTCAGAATGTGGAGTGCCGATCGTTATGATAAATATCCGATAACCCCCGACGATATGAACGCTTACTATGACAAATACGCGAGCAGCGGACAAATATGGGGCATGACTGCTTTTGACGACAATGGCATCGTCGGGCATCTTACAATGCGCTTTCCCAACATGGGAAGCCTTGACGAAGTGCGGCTGGGTTTTGTTATCATTGACGACCTTAAGCGCGGCAAAGGTTACGGAAAAGAAATGCTGTCGCTGGCAGTACGGTACGCGTTTGATTTTATAAAGGTAAATAAAATTTCACTGGGAGTTTTTGAAAATAACACGGCAGCCATAAATTGCTATAAGTCATGCGGATTTAAAGCGGTAAAATGTGAAACGGCTGAAAGATACCAATGTATGGGAGAAATCTGGAATTGCATTGAAATGGTGATTCTCAAATAAAATTTGCTGAAATGACAAATCATTTTTAATGCCGATATAAATTTTCATCATACAAATATATAATGATAAATTTTTTATAAGGAGAACCTTATGTATTTTGCTGTTACCTCCGCGCAGATGAAAACCGCCGAGCGCAATTGCGACGCGGGCGGGATATCCTACGCGCAGATGATGGAAAACGCGGGCAGAGCTTGCGCGCAAGAAATAATTCCGCTTGCCGACGGCGGAAAAAAGGTAGTGATACTCTGCGGCAGCGGAAACAACGGCGGTGACGGGCTGGTCATATCCCGCATACTTCGGGAAAACGGCATTCGCGCAATGGTCGTTTTTGTAAGCGGAGCACCGAAAACCGACTGCGCAAAGGCAAACTACACAGGTTTAGAGCGCAATGAAAAGCTCCCTTTTGATGACAGCTGCTTTGAATATATCTCCGAAGCGGATATAGCTGTTGACTGTATCTATGGAACGGGCTTTCACGGAACTCTACCAGTAAACGCAGTCAAAGCGCTGAACGCAGCCCGAAACTGCCCTATAAGGGTCGCGGTGGATATACCAAGCGGCATCAACTCTGACAGCGGCGATGCGGACGAAAACTTCTTCAAACCGACTCTCACGCTGGTGCTGGCGGCAATGAAAACGGGACTGCTTCGTCCCGAACGATTGGATATACTTGGAAATATACGGCTGCTGGATATAGGGATACCCGAAGAATGCTACACAGAATACTCTGCGAGGTTCACTGACGAGAGCTTCCGCTGCCCTTTTAACAATGCAAAAAGAAGCTCACACAAGGGGAGCTTCGGTCATCTTCTGAATATAGCGGGCTGCATGAGATACAGCGGAGCGGCTGCTATGTCCACAAAATCGGCGCTGCGCTCGGGAGTCGGTCTTTGCACCCTTGCCACAACAGAAAGAGCGGTTACAATGCTTGCCCCAACCATGAACGAAGCGACATACCTCCCTCTGCCTGAAACAAAGGATGGGTTTATCTCCTCGGAATCCTTAGAGATTATAGCGGGAGCGCTGAAAAAAGCGACGGCGGTGACTGTGGGCTGCGGAATGGGAAATAACGCGGAAACCCGAAAAATAGTGGAATTTGTCATAAAAAACGCGGTTTGTCCGATAATTCTTGATGCGGACGGAATAAATTCTGTTTCGGACAATATAGATATATTAAAGGAGCGAAAGGACGAGATAATTCTCACCCCTCACCCGCTGGAATTCAGCAGAATAAGCGGATTGAGCGTCGCGGAAATACAGCGCGGCAGGATAGAAGCCGCCAAGCGTTTTGCCGACAGATACGGCGTAACGGTCGTTTTAAAGGGAGCAAATACTGTTATCGCCTCACCGACAGAGGTATATGTGAACTCTACGGGAAACGCGGGACTTGCCAAAGGCGGCAGCGGCGACACGCTTACGGGAATAATCGGCGCAATGGCAGCGCAGGGAATACTTCCTTTGAAGTCCGCCGCATGCGGGGTATACTGTCACGGGCTGGCTGCCGACATCGCCGCAAGGGAGCTTCCGCGAGAATATATGCTTGCGGGGGACGTTATTGCGGCGCTGCGCGAGGTGTATCGCTCCTCTGAATAACGGGATAATCCCTCCGCGGTGTGGGACTATCTCCCATGAAACGGAGGATTTTTGTGAAAAAAGCATTTGTAAAGGTCGGAAAAATTCTAATATGCGGGGCAGTCACGGCAACTATGTGCGGCTGCTCGGCCGGGCTGCCGTTTACCGCCCCCAAAACCGCCGACTTCGATACCCGATACAGCGTGAACGCGGATATAACCTGCGGAGATCTAAAAGCCTCTGCGGAGATAAAGCGCACGGGAAGCGGAAGCTGGAAATTCTGTTTTAACGAGCCGAAGCAGCTTTCGGGGCTGACGCTCTCTCTTAACGAGGACGGACTTACCGCCGGTCTTGGCGCGTTGTCATTCAATGTTGAGCCGAACGAGGTCTACACCATGATACCTGATATTATTTCGGCGGCGGTGGATACCCTTCCCGAAATTAAGGAGGGCAGCCTTTCGGAAGAGGACGGCATTATCACTCTCACCACCCAATTCAGCGAAAAACCTGTTACCATAACCGCTGCCAAGGACACCGGAGAGCTTATCTCCCTGAAATGTCCCTACTACAAGCTGGCAGTATATTTCAGCGGTCAGACGGAGCTTGTCGAAACCGTTGAAACAGATGAGCTTGTTCTTATCACTCAGGACTAATAGCTTACGCCGAATGAAGTATAAATCGGGAAAACAGGCTTGTATAAAAAGCCAATATGCTACGCAAAGTTGTCACAGGAAATTTTTTGCGAAAGCCTGACACGGTTCGCTCCGCGAAACGGAGTAAGCTGTATCAGGCGGATCGCGGATAATTTCAAATTTAAACAAATCGACTTATAGCAACACTTTATATACACACTGACGGGCTGCACATTACTGTGCAGCCCGCGGCTTGCATATAAAATTATTTCGCTTTTTTAATGCCGATGTCAAAAAATATTATCCATCATATTTTTCTTGCCTATAACATATTGAAGCATTTCCCGATTGATCTTTGCCAAATCCTTATATTCATTTATGCTTTCAAAATATGCCACACAAATCATCTGTATAGAGCAGACAACATAGTAAACCGCCTGCTTTTCTTCCACTGTCAGAGGATTTAAGCTGTCATAGCCGCGCAAGATGTTTTCCAGTATTTCCGGAAACTTATCATACGCGTTTTTTGCGTCACGCTGCTCGGACAAAATTCCGGTCGCACAATAGCAGGGATCCCACAAGCGCACATTCCGCTCGCTCAGGTCAAAGTCAATAAATCCGTTCACCTCGCCGCCGGAGAACAATATGTTGCAGGGATTTGGGTCGCGGTGGATCAATTGCTTCGGCAGTTTTTCATATATCGAGCCAAAATCACGGATATATTCTTCAAAGAAGCTCTCCGGCAGACCCATTTTCCATTGTATATTTTGCTTTTGCACGTCAGGCAGCGCCCATTCCGTCACATGGACAAACAGATTTTGCTCAAAAGGCTGAATATTCTCTTCAACTGCTTTCAGAGCGTTATGCAGACGAGCTATGCTTTGTCCGTATTTAAACCCGAATTTTCCACAGTTATCCCCGAAGCGTTCCGCTTTGGAAAGCGGCTCGCCTTTTATTCTCCGAAGCAGCACAAAGCAGTTCCCGTCCTCTGTGAAATCGTTTCCGTTTATTGTCGGGACAGGCACTGCCGCATTAAGCCCCTGTGCCGCTATTGCTTTTGCTGTCGTAACATTCCGCAGCAAAGCCGCGCGGTCTTCGGTTTTAAGGAAATAGTCCTTTCCTACCTGCCACACATTGTCTGCGGTTTCCGTTTCATCGACTATCCTTACATCGTTAATGGGCAGTTCCCGCGGAATATCCCAATTTGTCAGAATTTTTCTGAGGTCTGTTTCTGTATACATTTCTGATGCCTCCGATACTGATTGATGTGTCCCGTAAATGGACAGATATTTTTTAGGCGAACAACCATACATGCGCAAAAAAGCCTTGTAAAATCCGGCATAGGTATCAAATCCGTACTCCATAGCCACGTCAATCGCCTTGCGCCCGACGCTTATTTCAGCCAGCGCACGATCCAGTCTCCGTCTATTGATATACTCCGCCGGCGGTACGCCCATTACCTGCGTAAATAATCGCTGATAATGCCAGACCGAATAGCCGACCATGCCTGCCAGTTCATCGGGCGTGATATATGTTTTCAAATTCCGCTCAATATAAGCAATGCCAGATTTGATTATTTCTGCGTTTTGCATTAGTGTCCTCCTTCCCGGGATGACTTCATTATAACACAAAACAGCCGAAAAAACATTTCCTGCTTTGCGATATTACAGGAAATCATGAGAAAACATATCTTAAACGTGCTTCGGCTGATAAAGTGTTTATTGATATTTATTAATTGTGAAATTTTTTCGACCCGCCTAAGTCAGCAGCACCTCGCGGAGTTTTGCTCAAAACCTTGCTCCTTATTGCTAACTTAGGCTCTATAAAAAATTTCATGCAGTAAAATTGTGTTGTTATAGCTTTTCATATAAACTGATGGGCTGTACTTCAAGTACAGCCCACAGCTTTTAGAAAAAGTTAATGCAACTCAATGTTAACGCAGGAAATTTTTCGAGAGAGCCTG
>CAJTMU010000082.1 GCA_910577365.1 uncultured Oscillospiraceae bacterium
ACTAAATCTTATGAGGGGAACGGGCCTTAAAGGGCTGTGCGGTATCCCGCCTAAGCGCGGTAATATTATCCGCCCGCTTATCCGCTGTTCCCGAGCTGAGGTGGAGGAATACTGCCGCGTGAGCGGTCTGTCCTATGTTACCGACAGCACTAATCTATCTGATGACTACACTCGCAACAAGGTGCGGCACAGAATAATCCCCGAAATGCTGAAAATAAACCCTGCATTGCCCGATGTTGTTTCACGCATGACCGAGCTTCTGCGGGAGGACAGCGACTATCTGGAGGCTCTTGCGGAAAAAGCGCTGGAGGATTTGGCTTTCGGCATGGGCTACCGCGCCGAGGAGCTTGCGAGGCTGCCGAATCCAATTAAAAGCCGCGCTGTAAGAAAGATACTCTCAGACGGAGGAATTGAGCCGAGTGCTTTGCGGATAAACACCGCGATTTCGCTTTTAAATAAGCGCTCTGCACGCTTCAATCCTTGCAGAAACCGATTTTTCACTATTCGCAGGGGAATTTGCTTTGTGGAAAAGGTCGAACAGCATTACAAAAAGCACTATAAAAATCCATAATTTTTTCACATGAAAAATTTCAGAAAAAATTCACCTAAATGGTTTGCAATTTCAAGTTTTTTGTGTTATAATATTTAGATGTAAGAGGAATAATGTTTTTACAAAGCACCCGCTTACATTAAAATTCTTACCTTCGGGGGTGTTGTAATGTATTGTCCCGAGGAAATTGAAGGGGTTCTCCTTACCGAGGAGAAAATAAAAGCAAAAGTTTCCGAGCTGGGAGAACTGCTCACGCGTGAATATGCGGAAAAAAATCCGCTGTTTATATGTGTGCTGAAAGGCTCGGTGGTATTTTTTGCCGATCTGATCAGAGAAATAAAATGCCCTTTGGAGATCAGCTTTCTGCGTGCATCCAGTTATGGCAGCGGAACTGTGTCAAGCGGAAACGTTCAGTTTTCCGTCGGTGCGAATATAGATATGCGCGGGCGGCACGTCGTTATAGTAGAAGATATAATGGACACTGCACGGACGCTTTTTGCGCTGAAAAATGAGCTTCTTAAGCGTGAGCCCGAATCTCTTAAGATAGTTACACTGCTGGACAAGCCGTCAAGGCGTGTTGTAAGCGGTTTTTCTGCGGACTATGAGGGTTTTGCCATAGATGATTTGTTCGTGGTGGGCTACGGGCTGGACTGCGGTGAAAAATTTCGCAATCTTCCATATATCGGAATATTGAGGCAGCAGGGGACATATTGTACATAGAAATGCCGTAAGGCTTTTAAAGACCGTTTCGCGGTCCGAATACATTAAGGAAAATTTCCTTCCGGAAAGGCGGTTGTAATGCAGTCAAATAAATTTAAAGGTATAATTATCTATCTGGTTATCATTCTTTTGCTGATATTCGGATTGGTTTGGGTTCTGAACCTCGCGGGCAGCAATGCCGCGCAGGGAGCGCCCACCTATTCTGATGTTATTGCGGAGTTCGATAATCTGAACGTTTCGGAATTTAAGCTGGATTTGGGAAGCGGAAAGCTGGTTTACATTACTAAGGACAGCGACGAGGTAAAGACGTATTCGGTACCGAACGTCAGCATTTTTATAAACGATATAAATACGGGATACGGCGAAGACGGTCATATCGCTTATTATCGTCAGCGCTACAATGAAGTCAATGAAAAACCGCTGGTGGAGGATTATGTTCCGATTTCGGACAACACTTTCCTTACAAGCATTCTGCCGTATCTGCTTCTGGTTGGCGTGATGGTCGTTTTCACGGTTATTGTAATGCGTCAGGCGACAGGCGGCGGAAAGATGAACACCTTCTCCAAGGCGAATGTCCGCCAGCAGTCGGGAAAAAAGGTCACGTTTGACGATGTTGCGGGAGCAGACGAGGAAAAGCAGGAGCTTGTTGAGATAGTGGATTATCTTAAAAATCCCTCCAAATACCGCGAGATAGGCGCAAGAGTTCCCAAGGGCGTTCTGCTTGTCGGACCTCCAGGAACGGGTAAGACCCTGCTTGCTAAGGCGGTAGCGGGGGAGGCGGGAGCGCCGTTCTTCTCCATAAGCGGCTCGGATTTTGTTGAGATGTTCGTCGGCGTGGGCGCTTCAAGAGTGCGCGACCTGTTTGACCAGGCGAAGAAGCATACCCCCTCAATAATTTTTATAGATGAAATAGACGCAGTGGGCAGACAGCGCGGCGCGGGTCTTGGCGGCGGTCACGATGAGCGTGAGCAGACCCTTAACCAACTGCTGGTCGAGATGGACGGTTTTACCGAGAATGAAAATATAATTGTTATGGCGGCGACAAACCGCCGTGATATACTTGACCCCGCTCTGATGCGTCCCGGGCGCTTTGACAGACAGATAGTGGTGAACTATCCCGATATCAAGGGCAGGGAGGAAATACTCAAGGTTCACACGCGTAATAAGAATATCGGTCCCGATGTCGACCTTAAGACAATTGCGGCTACCACCGCGGGATTTACGGGCGCGGATCTGGAAAACCTTGTTAATGAAGCGGCACTGCTTGCGGCGCGTGAAAACCGCAAAGCGGTCATTAAAAAGGATATTGAGGAAGCTACTATCAAGGTAGTGGCAGGTCCTGAGAAGAAGAGCAGAGTAATCTCTCCCGAGGAGAAGCGTCTTACGGCGTATCACGAGGCGGGTCACGCGATAACCACTTATTTCTGCCCCTCACAGGACAAGGTGCATCAGGTTTCTATCGTTCCGCGCGGCGGTATGGGCGGCTTTACCATGCATCTTCCCGAAAAGGACATCAGTTTCGTAACCAAAACCCGCATGGAGGAGGAGATTATCGTTCTTCTGGGCGGACGTGTTGCCGAAAAACTAATTCTTGACGATATCTCCACAGGTGCTTCCAACGATATTGAACGCGCTACCTCTGTGGCAAAGAATATGGTAACGCGCTACGGTTTCTCTGAGAAGCTTGGTCCTATACTTTACGGGAGTGAAAACCATGAGGTATTCTTGGGCAGGGATTACTCGCAGGGGCGCAACTATTCCGAAAACGTTGCGAGCGAGATAGACGCGGAGGTTCGCGAGCTTATTGAAACGGGCTATGAAAAAGCAAAAGATATACTCACCATACACGGCGACCTGCTGGAGCGCTGCGCACAGTATCTTATGAGGCATGAGAAAATTGACGGTCCGGATTTCTACAAACTGATGGCGAACGAGATAGATATCGACGGAAACGAGATCAAGACCAGCGAGCTTGTTGAGAAGAAGTGCGAAAAGTGCGGTGAGCCTTTGAGAGTGGGCGACAGCTTCTGTCCCAAGTGCGGAGCTTTAGCGGATGGCAGTGAGCAGACTGTACAGTCCGAAAGTGGTTTTGACAATGCGGGGGAGAGCGCTCCCGAAAATACGGAGGAGCCGGCGGAAGCTCCTGAAGATAACAGTGACAATTGATAATTTTGGTCAGCCGCCCTTTTGACGGGCGGCTGATTTTGTAAAAGGCGGGAAATAGATGCTGGAATACATAGATAAAGCTCCTACATTGGAGGAATATAAGGAAATGCGCCGTCGGGTAAATTTCATGACTTTATCCGACAGAATTGCCGCAAATGCGCTTAACAACGCCTTTCATATAACCGTAGTGCGTGACGATGGGAAAGCGGTCGGGATGATAAGGGTGCTTTCAGACGGAAGCTACGCTAATTTTATCACTGATGTAATTGTTATACCGGAGTATCAGCACCGCGGCATAGGTACGGAGATGATGAGGCGCACCGTGGAGTTTATGCGCTCCACGATATGCGAGGGTGAAACTATTGTCCTTTATCTAATGTCGGCGACGGGTAAAGAGCCGTTTTACAGGCGGTTCGGATTCAAAGCCCGTCCAAACGAGGTGTGGGGCGCGGGAATGAGCCAATGGCTCACAAAGTGACGAAATAAACATTTTTGGCGAGTACATTTGTTTTTTTGTTATGCATATTGACAAAATTTCAAAAGTATGTTATGATATAGATGTGCAAGATTATGTACTTTGGGGGTCAGCCGCCAATTGTACAGTCGAATAAGTATAAATTTATTATTGTGAGGTAATAATATGGAAAGATTTTGCAGTAAATGCGGCAGTCTTGTAAGCGGCAGCTTTTGCCCCCAATGCGGCGCGAAAATGGAAAACGCGGTTAATCTCAATAAGGAAGAGGACGTAATGCCCACTGCGAATCAGTCGCAGTCAATGGGAAATACACAGTTGTACGGTTATTCTCAGCCTACATATAACAATAACGCCAATTATGCACCTATGCCGAATTATCCCCAGACCGCAAATGTAAACACTGAGCGGACAGAGAATATGTCGGTTAGTCAGTGGGTAGGAACAGTTATTCTGTCATCGCTTGGATTGATAGGCATTATTTTCCTGCTCGTATGGGCATTTGGCGATACTCCTCAGCCTAAGAAGAACTATGCGAAGGGTATGCTGTTGGCAATGGCAATTCTCTTTGCGGCAAGTATGATTATCGGATTGTCTTGTGTGGGCTGTCTGGGTCTTGGCATGAGCGAGATAATGGATTACTATTACTACTATTGATTTCTGGAGATGTGAAATGTTTGATTTTGGCAGGGCGATAGTCATAACGGGTCATTATGGTTCGGGAAAGACAAATATTGCGGTCAATCTAGCGATTGACCTTGCGGAAAAGGGAGAACACGTCTGTGTTGTAGATCTTGATATAGTGAACCCCTATTTCCGCACCGCGGATTTTGAGGAGCTTTTCAAGAGCCGCGGTATTCGTCTTGCGGCATCGAGGTTTGCCAATACAAACCTGGATATTCCGTCGCTGTGCATCGATATGGAGGCATTGCTGGACAATTATAGGGTAATTCTTGATGTGGGCGGCGACGACTCGGGAGCTTTGGCTCTCGGGCAGTATGCCGCCTTGCTTTCTGCGCGGAGCTGCGATATGCTTTATGTAGTGAATAAGTACCGTTTTCTTACCCATACTCCCTATGAGGCAGTGGAGCTTTTGCGTGATATAGAGCAGGCTTCTGGGATTAAGGCGACGGGTATCGTCAACTGCTCTAATCTTGGTAAGAGTACCTCTGCCAAGGATGTGGAAAGTTCCCGTGATTTTGCAGCACAGTGCGCAGAAGCGGCAGGTGTTCCCGTAGTGTTCACCGCAGCAAGGCGTGAGTTAAATATGAATGATGTCTATTCCGTTGATATTTATGTAAGACCTTTCTGGGAGGAAAGACCGGATAATTAATAATTTCACGGATATAAAATTTACGCACTGCAAAAAGGCGGAGCAATGGAGTTGAATGCCAATGGACTGCTCGGTCCACGCATGAATTTTTCGCAAGCTTCCGTGAATACGGAGCGAAACGAAGTGCAAAGTAGTATTCACGAAGAGGCTGGCACAGTAAAGTTTTGCAAAGATGCAGCATATTGCATTAAGCATTCCCCTATTTTTTTACAAAACTTGCAAAAGCTGAAAACGCATCGAAGTGAAAAATTCGTCTAAATTAAGGAGAAGTATTATGAAAATTTTCGGATATGAGTTTGATAATCATGACGGTGAGCTGGTGGAGCTGTCCGAGGAGGATATCAATATGGGCATACTGTTTCGTCTTAAGTGGAACAGCGACGTTAGGCTCACGGCGTATGAGATAGGCGATACCATGCATGTTTCGGTGCAGAAAGATAATTCGGTGCTTTATCATAGGTTTTTCAGGAACGCGAAGAAGATAGGGGAAATATATTTCGACAGCTTTGTTGCAGAGCTTTCTCAGGTTTCCGAAAGAATATCCCAAGGGGCGTTTGACAGACAGAAGTCCCACAGAGAAAGAGCGGCGGCGCTTGTTCGAGAGCGAGGACTTACTGGAAGAATGAGCAACGCCAAGTGGCATGAGCTTATCAGTTTTATGGGAGAGGAGATACCCACAGGCTTTCTCGCGTATGGAGTGAAGTGGCTTGACAAGAGCGAGAAGGAGAAGTATGATATCGATTGGAGCTACGACTGGAGCTATGAAAAGCTTCCCGATTTTTTGTTGCCGCTTATTGAATATATTGTGATAAATCCTGTGTCGGAGGAGGGAGCAATGCCCTCGCAGGATTATTCTAAAGAGGTATGCGACGGGCTTGAGAAGAATGAAATCGAATATGACATAACTGACGGAATGATTTACATAAGGGGATATATTTAAGAAAAAACGCCGTTTTTTTATTTGGTCGGTATTCCGTTAAGGTTGACGTACGGTCTTGCCGCGAATATAATTGCGCGCGCTTAAAAAATTTATTTCCCCCGATTTATAGCTAATAGCAGCATATAAATTGAGCAGCCAAAGTTGCTGAAAGCAGAGAACAACGCTTCGCCTGCGCAGTAAATTTTTCACAGTAAGTTCCGAAAGCGCAGTGGAATGACAGCGGAACGGAGCTTTCGGGGCGCGGCAGGCGAACACAGAAAAACTGAGTTTGCCGGTGTGAAAAATTTTTAGAATAAGGAGATTCAAAATGAGTAAGATGATTGTGGAATTTGACACCTGTAAGGGGTGCGGGCTGTGCACTACCGCCTGTCCGAAAAAAATCGTGGAGATACAGCATGAAAAGCTGAATAAGAAAGGATACTACACTGCGGTGTGCATAGACAATGACGCTTGCATAGCCTGCACTATGTGCGCTATGATGTGCCCCGAGTGCGCTATAATCATCAGGGGAGGGGAAAAATAATGGAACGAATGCTGATGAAAGGTAACGAAGCTCTTGCGGAGTCAGCTATAAGAGCAGGCTGCAAGTGCTTTTTCGGATACCCAATCACGCCGCAGACGGAGATATCCGCCTATATGGCGAAAAGAATGCCCAAGGTTGGCGGAGTGTTTTTGCAGGCGGAGAGCGAGATAGCAGCGATAAATATGGTTTACGGCTGTGCAAGCTCAGGTATACGCTGCATGACAAGCTCGTCTTCGCCGGGAATTTCTCTTAAAGGCGAGGGAGTGAGCTATATAGCAGGGTCGGATCTGCCAGCGGTAATAGTGAATGTAATGCGCGGCGGACCGGGTCTTGGCGGCATACAGCCCAGCCAGTCAGACTATTGGCAGGCAACAAGGGCGCTGGGTCATGGTGATTTTCAGATAATTGTATACGCGCCGTCAAGCGTGCAGGAGATGGCGGACTACATGGGCAAGGCGTTCGATATGGCGGACAAGTTCAGAATGCCCGCGCTTATCCTTGCGGACGGTCTGTTGGGTCAGATGATGGAGCCGGTCGTATTCGAGGATAAGGAGATAAAGATGTCCGACGCTTCGGAAAAGCCGTGGGCGACCAATGGACATGGCAACAAACGTCCTCATAACATAGTAAATTCGCTGTACCTTCAGGCGGACGAGCTGGAGCAGTACAATGTAGAGCGCTTCAAGCGCTATGAAAAGGTAAAAGAGGAGCTGCCAGAGCTGGAAAGCTATTTGTGCGATGACGCGGAGATAGTGGTTGCGGCTTACGGGTCCGTGGCACGTATTGCTAAAGCCGCGGTGGAACAGGCACGCGCCGAGGGCATAAAGGCAGGTCTTGCGCGCCCGATAACGCTGTATCCCTACCCTGAAAAAGAGCTTAAGACAGCGTGCAAAACGGCGAAAAAGGTATTGGTAACCGAAATGTCCATGGGGCAGATGGTGGACGATGTAAGGCTGGCGCTGGAGTGCCGCCTGCCGGTGGAGTTTTTCGGAAGAACGGGAGGAGTAGTTCCCAAGCCCTCGGAGATACTCGCCAAAATCAAGGAAATGAAAGGAGCGGAGTGAAGTGCCCGATTTTAATAAACCTCACGCGCTGACGGACGTGCCCCTGCATTACTGTCCCGGCTGTACGCACGGAATTGTACACAGGCTTGTGGCAGAGGTCATCGACGAAATGGAAATAGAGGGGGATACGATAGGAATATGCCCCGTAGGCTGTTCTGTTATGGCATATGATTATTTTAACTGCGATATGATCGAGGCGGCTCATGGACGCGCTCCGGCGGTAGCCACGGGCGTTAAGAGGGCGAATCCCGACAAATTTGTGTTTACCTATCAAGGCGACGGCGACCTTGCCGCTATCGGAACGGCAGAAACTGTTCACGCGGCTACGCGCGGCGAGAACATAACAGTGATATTTATAAACAACACCACCTACGGAATGACAGGCGGTCAGATGGCTCCCACAACGCTGCCGGGACAGGTCACACAGACCACACCATATGGCAGGAACACCGATATAGAGGGATTCCCCGTAAAAGTCTGCGAAATTTTGTCGCAGGTAAGCGGCGTGGCGCTGGCGGAGAGAGTTACGGTGACCGACCCCGCCAATATCCGCAAGGCAAAAGCGGCTATACGCAAGGGGTTTGAGTTCCAGAAGAACAAGCAGGGCTTTTCGCTTATAGAGGTGCTTTCAACTTGTCCGACAAATTGGGGGAAATCCCCCGTGGAGTCGCTGGAGTGGCTTAAGGAGAACATGATACCTTATTTTCCGCTCGGTGTTTATAAGGAGGGCGCGATACGATGACTGAAGAAATAATTCTTGCGGGCTTTGGCGGGCAGGGAATACTGTTTGCAGGAAAAATGCTCGCCTATTTCGGGCTTATGGGTGGGCGCGAGGTATCGTGGCTGCCATCTTATGGTCCTGAAATGCGCGGCGGCACAACCAACTGCTCCGTTTGCGTGAGCGATACGCCGATATGTTCGCCTCTGGTAACCGAGCCGGATATACTGATAGCTATGAACAAGCCTTCCTACGATAAGTTTATCAATACGGTAAAGCCGGGCGGCATTGCGATAATAGACAGCTTCCTTATTGAGGACAGGTGCGTGAGAGATGATATAAAGTGCTTCTACATTCCCGCCACGCCGATGGCAGCGGAGAACGGTATTACAGGCATGGCTAACATAATACTTGTTGGAAAGCTTGTAAAGGAAACGGGCATAGCCTCTGTGGCAACCATCAAGCACGCTTTGGAAAAAATAATTCCCCCGAAAAAGTCAAATCTTATTGAGTCCAATCTGAAAGCTATCGAGATGGGACAGAGCTATGAACAGTAAAATGCTTCGCCTGCCACAGAAGATTATCGCCGCAGTCGCGGCGGTGGCGCTTGTTTGGGTAAATCTTGTTCTCAAGCCCAATGCCGGCAGTCTTCTGGGAACACTGCTTTTTGGCAGTATAATGGCGGTAACGCTGCTGTGGCGGCGAATTGCATGTCTGTGGAAAAGAATAGCGGGGCGTATTTTGGTGATTTTTTTTGGAGTGATATTTGCAGCGGGTTTTGGTCTGTGCGTGTTTTTTTCGGTAAATATGGTTGTTTATGCGGAGAAAGATTGTGACAGCGCAGACTGTGTGATAGTACTTGGCTGTCAAGTCAAAGGAGAAACTCCCACACCCATGCTGTGCGATAGACTGAATGCCGCGCTGGAGCTGCTGGAGAGTAATCCTAATGCTGTCTGCGTGGTAAGCGGAGGTCAGGGTCCGCAGGAGCATATATCAGAAGCAGAGGCAATGCGGCGCTATCTTAACGAGCGGGGTATTGCGGACAAGCGAATCATTACTGAGCCGCTCTCTACTTCAACCGAGGAGAACCTGCGCTTTTCTGCGGAGTTGCTTTCAGAGCGCGGATTTAAAGGCAGTATTGTCGTTGTCACCAATGAGTTCCATCAATACCGTGCCGATATCTATGCCCGCCGCGCTGGGTTGAGTGTGGGGCATCATTCGGCGCGTACCGCCTTGCGATTATTCCCTAACCAGTGTGTGAGGGAATGGGGCGCACTTGCAGTGGCTATGCTGACTTAATGAGTTGTTGAAATGCGATTACCATAAATGAGTTGTAAGTATATTTTTATGCTAAATCATCAGTATAGCTGACATCGTACTTCGGCTTATTCAACTGTACTATACAACATATGTCAATACATAGGAGTTGCTATGGATAAGTTATATCAACTGGCAAAGGGCTATACAAACCGTTTTCCGAACGGAAATGACCCTTATCAGATTACCGCGCGAATACTTGAGGAATGCGGCGAGGTCGCGAGCGAGGTAAACCACTTTGAGAAAAGCGGCATCAAGGCGCAGAAGCACGGCGAACCCTCAAAGCAGCATATGGCGGACGAGATAAAGCAGGCGATAAACGCTCTTATACAGCTTGCGGTGTACTACAATATTGAAGATGAGTTGGAATTTTCGATAGAACGATCTCTCAATAAAATG
>CAJTMU010000083.1 GCA_910577365.1 uncultured Oscillospiraceae bacterium
TGTGTAATTCCTTTTCCATGTCAAATGCTATCATGCGATATTCCTCATAGACAGCGGACAGCAGCACCATATCATCATCTGTAATTACACATTTTAACATATGTCTGGAAGAATTAAAAAAGCCCGTGCTGTAAAAACCGGCTATGGTAAAAGGGTAATCTCTGCCGCCTGAGACAAAAGTAAACGTATCCCCCGGGGCATAGCCGGCTGTGATCTCAAAATACTGGGGCAGCCATATAGGATGGGACAGCTTTTCGATCTCATCGTCGGGGAGAGAATTCAGTTTATTAAAATTCTCTATCTTCCGCTCTGTACTTTCGTCTGCAAAAATTATGTTGTAACCGGTACTTTCACCCTTTTTTGATATTGTGGACGCACTAATGCCGACAAGCACCCTGCTTTCCCGGACGTCGGTCACATCGTATTCATCTTCCAGAATATCACGATATATATCGCGGTATTTGTCATCTTCGAATAACAATATAAAATCAGCAGAGCCTGTTTCCTCAAAGGAGCGGTCAAATGCACTGTTTATCTGCGTAATGCTGACAGCAAAGGTTGCCATGAGAAATGCTGTAACAAGGGTGAGAAAGACAATTGCAGCCGCCTCGCGCTTGTTTCTCTTCAAATTGAACAATGATAATCTGAATATCTTCATAAGTCACCAGCCCATTTCATCAAGGAACACTGTCAGCTTTTCACGGCGCTCTTTAAGGTCATCCTCGCCGTATTTCGCCATTCTGTGTTCTCCTACAACTTTGCCGTCACGCAGATAGATGACCCGTGTTCCACGCAGTGCGGTCTTGATATCGTGCGTTACCATAACGATGCTCTGACCGTTCTCGTGTACTTGCGTGAAGATGTCAAGAACATCCCCGCCCGATGCAGAGTTGAGCGAACCGGTAGGCTCGTCCGCGAAAAGAATTTTCGGCTCGTTTATCACAGCGCGCACGATTCCGACACGCTGTGCCTCGCCGCCGGAAAGCTGGTTTGGATATTTCTTCTGCATTTTCTCATCAAGCCCGACTTTTGCAAGCAGTTGCTTTACCCTTTTGATAAGCTCGGGGGAGTTTTTCTGCACGGCAAAAGCGCCCGTCAGCACATTGTCAAGCACGCTCTGATTTTCAAGCAGATAGATGTTCTGAAAAACGAATCCGCAGTTTTTTCTCCTGAACACCGCAAGCTGATCGTTTGAATAGTCCTGAATCTCGGCGTCACCGAAGAATACCTTTCCAAGAGTGGGCTTATCCATTCCCGAAAGAGCATAGAGCAGGGTGGACTTGCCCGAACCCGAAGCGCCCATGATAACGGTAAAATCGCCCTCCATGATTTCCAAATCCAGGTTCTTGATAACATGCTGCTGTGCAGCGCCGTTTGAAAAAGACTTGCAAAGTTTTTCCGTATGCAAAACAGGGATCATATATAACACTACCTTTCAAATACATGATTGTTGTATCCTATGATAGTATTATACATGATCCCGTTAATGATTTCCTTGTCAAAATCTTGTTAAATTCTTGTCTTTTTCTTAACTGATCGGAATAAGCAGCGTTACGCACAACCCGTTTTCATTCCTGACAGATAGCTCTCCGCCCATTTTATCCATGAGTATCCTTGCGATATACAGGCCTAAACCGCTGCCTTCCTTGTCGCCATGCTGCTTTCCGCGATAGAACTTGTTGGTGATAAGCTCTATCTCATCTTCGGAAACGCCCGAGCCGCTGTCACTGATTGACACTTCAAGAAAGCTCTCATCAAGACGGAAATAAATGTCTATGGGAGTTTCCGCGTATTTGTAAGAATTGGATATGATATTGCCGATGACCTGCGACAAACGCAGCTTGTCAATATGTACAATGACCTGAGGTATTTCGGATATACGCACAAGCCCTCTGTCATCGTATTTGGAAACGATCTCCGCTATAACGGCGGAATTTTCGTCCGAGCATTCTACCTTAAACTCCCCTAAGTCCTCCAAAGTTGAAGAAAACAGGTTGTTGACAAGCACCCCTATCTCATCGGCTCTTTTATAGATGTTGTTCATCTTCTCGGTCATATCTTCCGTGACCGTTATTTCTTGCCCCTCATTCTGAGAGAATATCGCCGCCATCAGCTCCGATGTGAGTTTAATACCCGTCACAGGTGTTTTCAGGTCGTGAGAAAGCGATGCAATAAGCTCGCGCTCTTTTTTCTGCAAGGAAAGCTCTCTTGCTCCGGACGCTTTCAGTTCCTCCCGCATGATATCAAAGCTTTCAGAAAAAGCGCCGAACATATTGCCCTTATCCATTTCAAGAGGTCTGTCAAGGTCGCCCGCCGCCACATAAGATGCAAAATCTTTCATCTTAGCAAATGGGAGTATAATCGTTTTGCGGATATACACCCCTAAGGCTGTCACCGCACCAATCAGGATAAAACCGCATACGCAGTAAACAGTGATGATATTTGTACGCAGGCGGTCAAAACGCTTATTGCTGTCTGTGAGTACGACGCTGCCTGTTATTTGATTATTCTCTGTGATATAGGTATAGGAATAACGCCTTTGCATTGCCGTCTCAACGGTTATCGCTTCCGAACGGTCGGAACGGTTATCATAAATAACATTCCCGTTTATGTCAAGTATTACATATTCCCGTTCCGGTGCCGTGTTTTCAGGCGGCATATCGTCTAAAACCATCTTATGTGCTATCTCATTGAGCAAAAGCACGTCATAATTATTTTGTGAAAAATCATCTTTGCCTGTGAGCTTCACAACAGCAAACAGCCCCGCAGCAAGCAGCAGTACAAGAAGCACCATAAACCTGTAATATCCTTTCATGGTGCCGTCTCTTCCATCATGTATCCCACACCCCATACGGTTTTTATGAGCTGCGGTTCTTTGGGGTCGGCTTCGGTCTTTTCACGCAGATGCCGGATATGTACGGCGATGGTACCCTCGTTAATATATTCATCCTCCCATACATCTCTGAGCAGATCGTCCTTTGAAACGACCTTGCCCCTGTTTGTGAAAAGATAATACAGCAGCTTGTATTCCAGTGCTTTGAGAGTGATCTCCCTGCCGTCTGCAATAATCTTGCGGATATTTGTGTTGAGGTACACCTCACCTATCAGTTTAACAAGACCGTCCTCAGTCTGCTGAAAATTCCGGACAGTGTGCGGATTATCCTGTATCCTGTCGTATCTTGCAACGGCAGCTTTCACTTTGGCAAGCAGAATGCTGAGCGTATAGGGCTTTTTGATATAATCATCGCCGCCTATGTTCAGAGCGATAAGCACATCATCGTCGCTTGTCCGTGCACTTATAAAGAATATCGGCAGGTCATAGTTTTCCCGTATCTTCCTGCAAAGCTCGAAGCCTGATCTTTCGCCGAGATTGATATCAAGCAAGAGCAATGAAACATCGTGTTTTTCAAGAAAAGCTACCGCACCGGCATAGCTTGTTACATAGGAAGTCTTTACGCCGAACATATTGAAATATTCGGAAGTAGCCGTGGCTATCATTTCATCATCATCTATCATTAGGACTTTATAGCTTTCCAAATCCATAACTCATCTCACTTACTTATGATATTTGTTTTTGAAATATCATTTTTTTATATTATTATACCAAGCCTTGCTTCAAAAGTCAATCATAAATGTGTTTGGTCACATAGTAGTACAAAAAAAGGGCTTCATATAATTTCCGGCAAATCGCCCCATTATTTCCTTATTTTGGTTATAACATAAATTTGAAGAGTGTGTCAAGAGCAATGGCTACACAATAATTTTTGAATACCGATAAACGTTATAATAAAACCCGCGCACCTTTACTGATACGCGGGTTATGCTATCCTATTCGATTTTAGTGATTTCTCCGTTAAGGAAATCATCCATTTAAATCGGTCATATTTTTTCAGATAAATTCAGTCGAAAGTGTGTTATAATTTCCAAAAATTCAGGAGGAAAAAATATGAACGCGATTTTTAAGTTGATAAACCCTTCAAATACAATAACGGTTAACCGTCCGCTGGCTCACTCTCTGGGGCTTAACGAAGCAATAATTTACGGAGCGCTTATCTCTAAATTTTATTACTACTCCGAGCGCGGAATGCTCGATGACGGCTGGTTCTACTCAACCGCGCCCGATCTTGATGAAAGCACGGCTTTATCCGAAAAGCAGCAGAAACGCGCGGTAGACAATCTTGTCCGTGCGGGTTTAATCCGCTGTGAATTGCGCGGAATGCCCGCAAAACGGAGCTTTTACATAGTTGAGGATATAGATACCCTTCAGAAGCTGATCGCCGCGGGAGAAGCCAGAATGAACGAAATCAAGCCTGCCGCCGCCGAACGTTACGAAAGAAAACATCAGACTTCCGAACCGAAGCCCGAAACACAAAGCCTTATAGATTTCCTGTCGGCGGGATTTGGGACAGCCGCGCCCGAAAGCGAAAGTCCAAGCGCGGAATTTATCGGCAAGTCTGAGGAATATCCGACGCAAAATGCCCGCGAAGCCGCATTATACCATTGCTCCGACAAAAGGGCGGAGCAAGCTCCGCCGAAAGGTCAATCCTTGCTCCGACAAAAGGTAGGAGCAAGCTCCTCCCAAACGTCGAAGCAGCTCTTTAGTAAATCTAATATAAATAATCCTGATTTAATCAATCCATCTGTCCCGCGCGCGTGTGCGGGTAATGACAGTAATGACAGCGCTGACAGTGATAGGATTGATGAGATTGATTTGCAAACGGAACGTGAAACATATTTTTCAATCCTGAAAGAAAATATCGGTTACGACGAGCTATGCCGCCAATACAAGTACATCAGGGACGAAGTAGACGAATTGATTGCGATAATGCTTGATGTGGTATGCTCAACAAAACAAACGGTTCGCGTGAACGGGGAGGAGCTGCCCAAGGAAGTCGTTAAAGGTGCTTTTCTGAAGCTTGACGAAAGTCATATTGACTATGTGCTTACAGCGCTGAGAAAAAATACAAGCGATGTGCGGAATATCCGTTCTTACCTGATAACCGCACTGTATAACGCGCCGCAGACCATCGGAAGTTACTATCGGGCTTGGGTAAATCACGATATCAAAGGCGGTAATGCACAATATGCGTAAAATGCAAATTGAACACAGGGCGCGGGAGCTTGCAAACACAGTCGCGGCTTTATCGGGGTATCCAACACACGGATATGAGTACAAAAACATAATTCTGAAAGCCTGCCGCAAAAGCGTAATTGATGGCTTTCCGCTGCAGGGTATTTCTTGGGAGAAATTCCTACGGGTGACAAAAGCGGCGTTCTCGCTTTTTTTGAGAATATTGCGAAATACGGAATGGGAGAAAACTATAATCCCGACGCGCACGAAATAATTTTCCGGTGTCCATACGACAATCAGATTGCCATTCCTCACGCTATGTGCAATGACGGTATCGGCGACTACGATTAAGAGCGCGGAAATTGTTTTGAAGCAGTCTATCAGTTGGAATACACGCAAAAAGGCAGACTTTCCTTGGATAATTATTGATGATACGCTTAAACCCGCAGAATTTTTAATTGAAATTGAACGAGATGAAAATAAAACGTATTATTTGACTATTATAAATTAGGGTATGAACTCTTTAAACATTACTCAAACATAGAGTTTAAGACCTATATTCAAAATCATCAAGCCGTAATTAAAAAAGCACTTTTCAAATACAAGTATGATGAGAGAATATTTAAAAAATATATTCGGTTAGCCAACCTATTTAATAAATTTTGCGCTGACAATGATTGTAAACAGTTTATTATTAGTTGGATATAAAAATTTTTTAAAATAATATGCAATCTCAAATTTTTCATAAGCAGTATTAACAAATTGGAAATACGTGCTATAATAGAAAATGGCAATTAAAAAAACGCCCGCAACCTTGTGAAGTGTTAGCGCACTCCGCAAGGCAATCAAACAGAAGTTGGCGGTTCTGAATGGCTTTTACGAACGTTTTTATTGTGTTGATTAAGCTTTATGGCTTATTATAGCACACTTAAATACTTTTTGTCAAGAGCTTCCAGAATGTCAGCCGTCTGGAGGCTCTTGGCTTTTTGCTACGAACTTGGGCTTTGCTTACAAATTTAATTGCTCTATTGTGAGAACAAGCTTTCTACTGTTAAGACTTACGCCACGACAGCCGTCGCCGTAGTAACAATACGGTAAACACGGTCGAGCGAGTATCCCGACGGGATGTCGGGTAAACATTGCAGTCACACCAGCCGTAAAATCGGTGCGGCAATAAATAACGGGCGGAGCAGTGTGCGCTGCCGCTGTGGACAAACCATCAAAAGCAAAAGTGTAACAACCAAGAGGGCAACAAACATATAACTCACGAGGTAAAGGCATCGTGATCCAATCTTTGTCCTTGCATTGTGTTTTATATAAATTTACTTATGTACAACAAAGAGATTACACTATCACCTAAGATTGTGCAATCTCTTTGTTGTAACATTTGGTCTGAGTGACAGGATTTGAACCTGCGGCCTCTACCACCCCAAAGGCTTTATTTGCTTTTTGTACCGTTTAATAGTGTTTAATAAACCCTCTTATTATGCGGCTTCATGTTGCATTTCATTTAGTATCTTTTAGCGGTTTTTTGTGCGCTATCGTATCAATCGCGCACAAACGGCGCACAAAATCAAGGCTTGAAATGACCTCTACCATTTTGGCGCACACGAAAGGAAACTACAATAAAATTGCATTGGAAAGCCAATTTATGCAACTGCTTTAGATCTACCTCGAAATAGTAAAAACATCCCAAATGTGAGGCGCACAAGGTTTTACTCCCGGAGGGCGCAAAGACTTTTGATACGAATCGAGGAACGAGTGAAGTGTCAAAAGTAACTTTGCGTTGGTGTTGGCAGCATAAGCCGCTCTATCAGCAGTGGTTATGTGGAACATTCAGCAAGCCATTGAAAGAACCGTATTCTTTCCGAGAACCGCGAAAAACCGCCTACAAGCCGCCTTTGCTTTCGGTGTGGGATTTTCCCCCCCTCGTTATTGAAAAAGCCTCTTATACGCAAAATTTGAGCGGCTTAAACGGATATACAGAAAAAGCGCGGTTTCCCGCGCTTCAATAGTCTTCAATTTGTGGAGATATTATGTCTCGTCTTCTTCGTCCTCTTCACGCTCTGCTTGCTCTCGCTCATATCTGATTGTGTCCAAAATGTCTTGAAGGCGGCAGCGACAATGATCGCATATATCAACCACATTCCCCGCATTATTTTTGAACAGGGTGTAATACATTCCGGCAGGAGCAGGGCGAGCTATCCGAAATTCACCGTGATGTACGAAAAGTTCTCCACAGAGATCACATTTGTAAGCGTTCATAATTAAAATTTTCCTTTCTGTCTTGACAAATTCGGCGAAATGTGGTAAACTGTACTTGTTGGGAGTGTGGTTTACCACATCTTCACCGAGAGCCTTTGCAATTCGCTGTTGCAAGGGCTTTCTTTTATGCTACCGTGAAACGGCGGCACTCTGTGGGCTTGCTGTACTGCTTGTAAAGTTCCTCGTGTGTTGCCTTGAAAGCCTTGCTGTCAAAGCGGCTGGAAACTACAGTCTTGTAGCGGAGCTTGAAAACGTCTATCGTCATTTCCTCCACGCCCTGAGCCGTCATCTCTGCCTTGAGGTCGTCCTCTATGGCTGTGATCTCGGCGGCAAGCTCGTCTGCCATTGCTTTAAGCTCTTTCAGCTCGCGTACTTTCTTGGTAAGTTCGTTCATACTCATTGTGTTAACCTTTCTGGTGTTCGGGATTTTCCTTTCCCTTTCTGTAATTATATTATACACCATTTTTACGTGTTTGTCTAGCGGCAATATGCACGAACTTTGCGTGTATTATTTGTGTATTTTATACACTTGTTTTGCGTGTTCTTTTGGGGTATAATGGTATTATAGAAAGGGGTGATATAATGCCGATAAAGTACAAAATTGACATTCTGGCAGAATTGAAAGAGGCGGGTTATTCAACATATAAGCTACGGCAGATGAAGCTATTCGGTGAGCGCAATATTCAAAAAATACGCGAGGGGGAAGTGTTAAATGCTGATAATCTCGCTAAAATCTGTGAGCTGCTCAAATGCCAACCGGGCGATATTTTGGAGTATGTCGAGGAACAGCAAGAAAACACTGCCGAATAACGTACAAGCCGCTCAATCGTCGAGACTGAGCGGCTTGTTGTTTTTCGCATAGGATTTTGCGGCACAATTTTTTTTACGGTTCATCCTTATATTCGCCTTTGTGGTCGGTAACAAGCCACGCAAGGGAACATTTTAACGACATTGAAGCCATAATGATCTCCTCAAGCCTTAGAAGGCGGGGATTTCTTTTTCGTTCGCTAAACAGCGTCCTCGACATTCCGATTTTCTTTGCAATCTCGGTATCCGTTTTGCAGCCGTTAATAGCTCCCTGTGCACAAATATTTCGTATGACTGTTTCGCTCGCCGCTTCTATCGGCGATGGCTTTAGCTTTGACATAATTCTCACCTCGTTTCTATTTCATTCTGTCTATATTATACACTAACTGTATATTAATTGATAAAATTATAAAACGTTTAATGGATTTATTAACCGTGTGATTTCGAGACAATAGAACGAGATACAAACAAGACTGACTAGCAATAAGCTGCTCCCATATTTGAGAGCGGCTTATTTTCAAAATTTTTTCAAAAACCCCCTTGACAAAATAGGATAAATCCTATATAATGAATATAGGATAAAAACTATATTGAGGTTAAAAATGCAGAATAATGAAATAATATTTTACAGAACAGTGCAAAAGGAATGTCCTATGTTGGACTTTTTGAACGGCTTGGACATGAAAATGCGTGCCAAAGTGGCACGCACGGTTGATCTCCTCCGTGATAATGGCGGCGATCTTCGCGAGCCGTATTCAAAACCATTGTCGGACGGGATATTTGAATTGCGTATAAAGGTTGGAACGAACATTACGCGAGTGCTGTACTTTTTCATTATTGGCAACAAAATTGTGCTAACACACGGCTTTGTTAAGAAAACGCAAAAAACGCCGCCTGCGGAGATTGACAGAGCGAAACGCTACAGATCTGATTATTTAAGCAGGCAGCACGAAAATGATGAGGCTGGAAAGGAGAATTGATATGGACGATATGCAGAAATATCTTGATGAGCAGCTTAAAAATCCCGAATTCAAGAAAGAGTATGACGCGTTAGAGCCTGAGTTTGCCCTTATCAGAGCGATACTCGACGCACGGCGCGAAAAAGGTATTACTCAAAAGGAACTTTCCGAACGTACGGGCATAGCACAGGGCGATATAAGCAAGCTGGAAAATGGCAGCGCTAATCCGTCCGTAAAAACACTCAAAAGAGTAGCCGCCGCTCTCGGTAAAAAAGTTAAGATCGAGTTTGTTTAAGAATAAGCCGCTCTCCAGGTCGGGGAGCGGCTATTCATATCCATTTCGGACACCCTAAAAGGTGAGATTTCTTAGTCCCTAAAAAAGGCTACTTCTCAAACAGGGATAACGGCTTTTTATAGTTCGCCGCCGTAGACGCTCAAATTTGCGTTTTAAGGGGCATGTGCGCTTTAGAGGAATTCCATTTCCAATACACAAGCGCCGCCTTAAACGCGAAATTTAAGGGGTTAACGGCGATTTTGCTTTCCAAGCTCCAAATATTCAAGGATATCCCGCTGTGCTTCGTTGCAACCATAGCACACGGAAACCGCGTAGCCGCTCGCCTTAAGGCTTTCAAGCCAGCCGCACTGATAGTCGGACAATCTGCCGCGCGGCGCTTTCAGTTCGATAAACAAGCCGTGACAGCCGCCGCGTGGAACGGGTAAAAACAGATCGGGAACGCCAGCCTTTACGCCCATTCGCTTAAACCGGGAGGCTTCACGTGCGTTTCGCTTACCGCCGTTGGGGATATGGAAAATCAGCGATAATTCGGGGAACTTGCCCGATTGTGCCGCCGCCCATTCCATAAGGCAAATTTGTTCGTTGTCCTCAATATGGTTCATCTAATCACCCCATAAT
>CAJTMU010000084.1:0-9331 GCA_910577365.1 uncultured Oscillospiraceae bacterium
TTCGGGCTTGTATTTTGACAACCCCGATTTTCCTGCGGAGCTTCAGCCCGGAGTGAACGTGAGGAACGTTGGCGGCAAACGGCTTTCCGATGAGGAGATGACGGCTTATTACGGCGGACTTGCCGCTAAATACGGCAGGCTGACTGCGAGATATAAGAACGCGGTATGCCTTGTGCTGTCCGACGGCGTAACAATTGAAAGAATGGATGACAGCCTATCGGGCAATCCGTTTTATATCGTAGACAAGCCGCACGGGAAACGCGCTGAAGTCAGCGGATTTCCACTGGACTGTCTTTCGGTGCATATTCCGACGGGGAAATATTATTACGACCTGACAGAGGACGACATAAAGGCAAGCAGCGGACTGGCTTCGAGCATGGCGGACGGGTTTGCCGCATTTTTTGAAGATATTTTAAGGAGATTTTTCTGATGGAAGCATTCAAGGATATGTATGAAGTGGTAATGAGCCGCAGAGCGGAGCCGCAGGAAGGCTCTTACACCTGCTATCTTTTTGAGAAGGGGCTGGACAAGATACTGAAAAAGTGCGGCGAAGAGTGCACCGAGATGGTTATCGCCGCCAAAAACAGCGACAAGGAGGAGCTTGTCGGTGAGATAAACGACCTGCTGTATCATATGATAGTGCTGATGGCGGAGCGCGGAGTGACTGTTGAGGACGTGGAGGCGGTGATGGTGGAGCGCAGCAGGAAGATAGGCAACCTGAAGCAGTTCCACGTCAGCGACCACAACACATAATATGGAGATAAGAAAATTTGTCGACGCTTTCGGCGACGACGCCTACGCGCTGGCGCTGATAGTCACCAAGAGCTTTGACAGCGCCAAAAAGATTTTCGCGAAAACCGCGCTTGACTGCGGAAAGTACGAGGAGCTTTTTCCTGTGACCGCCGATGTGTGGGCGGAATGCCGCGAAAGCGACAGCAATGATGAGGCGGTAACGCTTACAGGATTGGAACTTTCCCCAAGGCTTGAAAATCTGCTTAAGGAAGTGCTGATGAAGCCGCAGATAACCCGCGGCATTATCCATCTGTATTACGAAAACGACCTTGATGTTGAGCAGATATCCGCGGTGACGGGGGAGAGCGTGAAATATATTTCGGGGCAGCTGTCAAAGCTGCCTGCGGATCTTGCGGAGGCTCTCGACAAGCATTATAAGGAGATTTGCGTAAAAATTCGCGCAGAGGATAAGCTTAAAGCTTATGTCGTTAAGGCTTCCGATACGGGTGACAGGCGAATGTTCGAGGTGAAGGCGGACGCTGTGCCCGTTCACCGTTGGACAAAAAAGCAGAAAGTAATTGTGATAATTACCGCGGTGATAATTACAATCCTTATCTGTATCGTCATTCCGCTTTTGGACGCGTATATTGAGATGATAAAGGCGGAGCGGGAAATGGATTTTGAGGAACCCGCCACCAACGAGATATTTTCATACACCTACGAGCCCGACGACGAATAGGAGGTCGTTATGCGGAAACCCGAAATGATAATTTTTGACTTTGGGCATACTTTGCTTTATGAGCCCGATTGGGATTCGGAGCGCGGCAACAGAGAACTGTTCAGGTATATAACCAAAAATCCCGACGGCGTTACCGTTGAGGATTTTCAGAAAGCGAACTATGATGTTTTCGGGCAAGTGGAGAATGTCCGCACAAGCTGTAACTGCGATTTTTCCGCGAGAGTGGGGAACAGGGTGGTAGATGAGCTGCTGAATGTAGAGTTTTCGCTCACTCCGCTTGAACGGGAGAGCGTGTTCTGGACAGCCGCTGCATCAAGCGCGGTAATGCCATACGCGGATAAAATGTTGGATCATCTGAATGAAAATAAGATACGCACCGCTGTGATCAGTAATATTTTATGGTCGGGAGAGGCTCTTACGGAGCGGATAAATCGGGCTTTACCAAATAATAAATTTGAGTTTGTTATTGCGTCCAGTGATTATATGTACCGCAAGCCCAGCCGCGTTCTGTTTGATATCGCGCTGAAAAAGGCGGGGCTTCCCGCGGATAGGGTGTGGTACTGCGGCAACAGTCTTGGCAATGACGTTTTCGGCGCTCATGGCGCGGGAATTTATCCCGTGCTCTATGACGACAGCTCGGTCGGGAGAAGCTCGTCAAGCTCGGGAGCGGATAATTCTGCGCTCCCCGATTTTGACTATTTACATATTCATGACTGGCAGGAGCTTATCAATATTTTAAAGAAAACAGTGTAATTATTGAAAAAATTTTCAAAATATATTGCTTTTTTGCGGAAAATGAGGTATAATTAAAATAATGGATTTCGGGCGCGGATTGCCCTTATTCCGATATTTCAAATTAAAGGAGATATTTTTATGTTAGTTTCTGCAAAAGAAATGTTGAACAAGGCTCGCGACGGAAAGTACGCGGTAGGTCAGTTCAACATCAACAACCTTGAATGGACAAAGGCTATCCTGCTCACCGCGCAGGAGCTGCAATCCCCCGTTATTCTCGGCGTTTCCGAGGGCGCGGGTAAGTATATGTGCGGTTACACCACCGTTGTGGGCATGGTTAAGGGCATGATAAACGAGCTGGGCATAACCGTTCCCGTTGCGCTGCACCTTGACCACGGCACGTTTGAGGGCGCAAAGGCTTGCATTAACGCGGGCTTCTCTTCCATCATGTTTGACGGCTCTCACTATCCCATCGAGGAAAATATCGCTAAGACCACCGCGCTGGTAAACACCTGCGATGTTCTTGGTATCTCGCTTGAAGCCGAGGTAGGCTCAATCGGCGGCGAAGAGGACGGCGTTGTCGGAATGGGCGAGTGCGCTGACCCCAACGAGTGCAAGGCTATCGCCGATTTGGGCGTTACAATGCTTGCGGCGGGTATCGGAAACATTCACGGAAAATATCCCGAGAACTGGCCGGGTCTGTCCTTTGAAACTCTTGCGGCAGTTAAGGACGCGGTAGGCGATATGCCGCTTGTACTGCACGGCGGTACCGGAATTCCTGCGGATATGATAAAGAAAGCTATCTCTCTCGGCGTTGCTAAGATAAACGTTAATACCGAGTGCCAGCTTGCGTTCCAAGAGGCTACAAGAAAGTACATTGAGGAGGGCAAGGATAAGCAGGGCAAGGGCTTCGATCCGAGAAAGCTGCTTGCTCCCGGCTTTGACGCTATCAAGGCTACCGTTAAGGAGAAGATGGAGCTGTTCGGTTCTATTGGCAAGGCTTGATTGCATACGCTAACGGCAAACGTATACACGCTCATAGAATTTCTATGAGCGTGTTTTTTCTGTAATTTCAATCAGATATCTTTGAATAATATCTGGTCTGCCCACAGGGCTGAACTCGTGGACCACTTCATTTTCAAGTACGCCGCCGCACTTTTGTATCACTTTTGCGGATCGGATGTTTGCCTTGTTGCAGCACACAAGAACACTTTTGTGACCAAATTTTCCCGCCTCATTGAGCACAAGCAATAACATTTTGCAAGCATAACCCTTTCCCCGCTCCGAGGGGCGGACGCTGTAGCCTATCTGACCGTTATATTTCAGCAAAATGCCTGAAAGTTCATGTCTAAGGTCGATCATTCCTACAAGCAGACCGTCGGAGATACGAATACCCAGATATGTCGTGGACGGCGACCAACCATTTTGGGCAAAGCGTCCCTCAAAGTCAAGCCACTCATCATAATTTGCTGTATTGTTCAGTCCGGAGCAGCCGTAAAAGCCTTCGCCGTTTCTTTGCATTTCCTCACGAAACGCCATTACCTGCGCCTCGTGTGCCTTTGCAGGCTTTACTAAAATCAGGTCGTTCATGTTATACCCTCAAGCACTCATCGTCCCAAACCTGCACTTCTATATAATTATACCGCTCTGCAACGTTCGCCAAAAATTCATCAACCGTGCCGCCAAAGTCCGCTATTGCCTTAAACAGCATATCTTTGGTAAGCATGGTAAGCTCTCCGTGCTGTTTGAGAGAGGTCATACTGTCGCCGTATGTAAAGCTGATGTGCTCCGAATGAATACGATTTAACGGTATCTTTGTAACGATCCCGCAGTCAAACCAGCTGTCCAGAAAATCGCTTCCTTGCAGCACGAACGAAAGAGGGTGCTCCTGCAAGGGTTTTCCGCCGAGCTGTGTAAAACGGTTGTACAGCAGCATATCCGTTTTCAGGCGTTCGGGATAATAATTTTCAAAATCCGCAAATCTGTAAAACGCAGTTGTTTCCTTGTTCTGTTCAGCCATTTCATGAGCGAGCGCAAACGCCTCATCTTTCGGCAAACGCATTATATTCAGTAAAGGCGTGCAGCTGCGGTGGCAGTAGTTAACAATATGTATATCGTCAATAGTCATAGACAGCTCCTTGAACTTCGTGAAACTATTTCATTTTTTAAGCCCGTTTATTATTCATTCACATGCCTCGGTGTGCATTATCCAGTGCCTTGAAAAGGGCATCTGAATAAGCCCGCGGTCTTTTTTGCACCAGTAGTCCACCGGCCAGGCGGCGTTTTCGTTTTCGCTGACAACGTTAAGGGATATCAGCCGATTTTTGCTTTCGGATGGTATTTTGTTTTTAAGCTCGCCAAAGGTGAGTCCTTTCAATCACACTTCGAAGGAATTTATGACAGCTTTCAGATAAGCATCAGAATCTGCTCATCTCCGAGTATAAGTGTGTGCAGCACTATATCCTCAATTCGGAAAATATGCCAGAGCGAATACGCGACGGTTTTGCTGTGATACCCGTCAGCCTTGGGGGAACGGCATTGCGCTGAAATCCTCTCTGCTCAGCCTGTCTTTAAGGGAGAGCATTTCGTCAAGCAGCGTCTGCCGCAGGGTCAGCAGGGTGTTTATGCCCTCAGAAAGGCTGCTCTCCTTTTTCAGCACAAAAGCTGAACCTGTCTGTTCATATCCGATCATTCCCTGTTCACGTCAGACTTCCTCCTTGTCATGGTCGATATAGAACATACGTATATTGTTGTCCTCCAGCGTAATGGGAGCCTTGCCCTCGTCGATTATCTGAAGCATGGCTTCCACCACCGCAGGGTCAAACTGCGTTCCCGAACAGCGTTTAAGCTCCTCTTTGATAAAATCGGAGTCGCGGCTTTCGGAGTAGCGTCTGCCGCCTGCCATCGTGTCGTAGCTGTCCGCTACGCAGATAATACGCGCGAAGAACGGGATATCCTCGCCCTTAAGCCCCTCGTTGTAGCCTTTTCCGTCATAGCGCTCGTGATGGTAGCGCGCGCCGTCGGAAATACCCGGTAGAGATTTAAAATCCTTAAGTATCTCGCCGCCTATCGCGGGGTGCCGCCTTATGACCTCTATCTCTTCGGGCGTGAGTTTGCCGGGCTTGTTTAGTATCCTGTCGGGAATGCCTATCTTTCCGATATCGTGCAGCAGCGCGATGTAATACAAGCGCTCCTGATCCTCGGGTGAGATGTTCAGCTTTTTGGCAAGCTCTAAGGTATACGCCGCCACGCGCAGCGAATGACCGTTGGTGTATTTGTCTTTGGCGTCTATCGCGTTAGCGAACGTGCGCAGCGATTCGCCGATAAGGTGCTGATATTCCCGCTGCCTGCGCTTGAGATGATTTGTCTTGACGCGGATTATGGTTATGGTAACAAAAGCAATAAGCCCAAGCAGCACGATTGCCAGAACAGTTTTGAACCAAAGGTACTCCCATAGCATAAAATTTTTATGAACTCCTATGGAGTGGGTGGCGATTACGCTTTCGCCGTTCGTACCCATAACCTCGATAACAAATTCATAGTCGCCGCCGGAAAGATTAGTGTAGCTCGCGGTCATTATGTTGTCGTTAGTTATGCTGTACGACCTGTCGTCAAAGCCGTTCAGACGATATCTGACGGTAACCTCCCTGCCCGAATACGACAGCGCCGCGAAATCAAAGGTAAGACGGGTAGTGCCGCCCTCCACGGTGATATCCGGCGGTATCTCAAAAACCTCTTCGTCCGCCGTAACTCGATAGATAAGCGCCTTTACGTCGGAGTGCTCCGCGCTGCTCTCGTCCGTTTTCAGTATTGAAAGACCGTTTGCGGTGCAGAGGTACAGCGTACCGTCTTTTATGTCATTCCAAGAGTTGGCGTTGAGAGATCCCGTAAGCCCGTAGGAAACTCCGATAACTCTAACCGCGGTATCCTCTCCCGAAAGAAGCTTCTTCCGATTGACCGCGTTAATTCCGTTGCTCTGCATAAGCCATAGTTCGTCACCCGAAATGCACATATCGAAAATGCTTCCCGGACTTTTTGAGTAGTTATCGAGCAGTCGGAAACTGTTAAAATCCCAGTAATAGAGGCTGTTGCCCGCGCTTATGAAAATCCCGCTTTCCCCGTCGGGCAGCATGCGCAGCACCACGCCCGCGGGCAGTCCCTGCTCAAATCCGTAGTGAGTAACGCTGTCGTCCTTTATCGTGTAAAATCCCTGACCGTCGCTACCCGCGTAAAGCGTCCCGTCCTCGCTCTCGCAAAGGCAGAGTATTATGGGATAGGTAAGTCCGTTTTCCTCGGTGTATGTTTTTATGACCTCGCCGCCGTTTAAAATGGAAACTCCGTTCTGAGAGGCGACGGCTATGCTTCCGTCGGAGCGCTCCAGTATCATGCGTATCTGGTTGTCGCTTAAGCCGTTTTCGGTGGAGTATTTGGTTATCAGACCGCTGTTCGGGGAATAACGCACAAGTCCGTTATTGTAATATGTACCTATCCATATGTTTCCATCGCTGTCTGCGGTAATATTGCGCACTCTGTCGCCGCTGAGAAGCCCGGTAAGCTCGTTATGTATCTGATTGAAATCGGCGTCGAGAATTATAATTCCCGTATCAGTTCCGAGGTAATAAAAGCCGTCGTACACTTCCACAGAGTTTAGAGAGGTCTCTTCCAGCCCCGCCGCCGTGTTTGCGTTGCAGAACTGACCATCTACCAAATGAATGATACCGTAGCTGCCCGAAGCTATCCATACGTTGCCTTCATAATCAAACGCTATGTTTCCTGCAGCGGTGGCGTGCTCTGCGCTGACCTTATGCCAGTCAAAGTCGCGGTCAAAGTACCCCACGCCGTTCAGTGCCGCCGCCCACAGATTACCGTTATTGTCCTCGGCAATGGCGTTAAAGGTGGAAACATCTCCCGTATCAAGCTTTGTCAGATGATAGGAACTTTCGGTGTATTTGTCATCGGCAAGCTCCATGCGGTATATACTGCTACCGCTTGTTCCGAGATAGATCGTGCCATCATTAGAGCTGCCCACACAGTAGAGGGGAGATTCCAGCAGCCCCTCGGACTCAAATGAGCCTATGACGCTGCAATCTGAAACCAGAATAGCAGTTCCGTCGTCAACGCAAGCCCAGATAACGCCGTTGGAGTCAATATCCAAGCTGTAAACCACGGTATCGCTTACCCATTCGTCAACGTATTCAAGACATTCTCCGCCGATTTTCGCAAGCCCCGAGGTGGTCGCAACATAGACAAAGCCGTTTGTATCCTCAACAAAATCGCGCACCGAAAGATACTTGGTCTTGTCCTCATATGTAAAGCGCTTGAACTCGCAGTTTTCGTAAAGAAAAACGCCCATATCGTTCGTGCCTATCCAAAGCCGACCTTTGCTGTCCTCAAACAGGGCGCGCACGCTGGAGGAGGGGAACACTCCGCCGTCGGAGTAGTTGCGGAAAGATGTGCCGTCATATCTTATAAGCCCGCCGTAGCTGCCTATCCACACGAACCCATCGGAGGTCTGCAAAACGGTGTTAGCCTCTCCCGTGGGCAGTCCGTTGGTTTCGTTGAACTCATATATTATGCGGTGTTGAAGAGGGGATTCCTTGGCGGCAGACGCCCTTTCAGGGATTATGAGGAAAATGCTGAGCGCCAGTAAAACGGCGGCGATACCTTTAAACCGTACAAGCATAATTCAACAATTACTTCTCTCGAAGCTGCTCCTTTCCGAAATAGTGTCCGAATATAACATAATTCATTTTAATTATATCAAAATTCCGTGCTGTTGTCAATAGTTTTATAATATAATAAATGTGTTTGAATTTTTGGAATATGGGTCATCCCAAAATGGTTATAACCTTAATTTTTGTGTGTTTTGCACAAAAATGTGTAAATTTTTCCTGTGTTACAGCAAAAAAAGATAAATATAATGCAAAATAAAGAGTTGATTTATAACGTGATTTAGGTTATTATTTAATTAAGAGAATTTTGGACTATTTCTCGTTTATGGCATCAAGTCCGAATTTGCTGCGGTATTCCGTTGGCGACATCCCGCTTTGCTGTTTGAAAAGCCGCGAAAAATAGCTTTGAGTTCCTATACCTGTTTTTTCGGCTATTTCTGAAACCGGCAGCGACGTGGTTATAAGTAGTTCCTCGGCAAGTCTTACGCGGATAATGTTGCAGTAGTCGGAGAAATTCACACCTATCACTTCCTTGAACATTCGGCTGAAGGCATAATAGCTCATATTTGCCAGTTTGGCCGCCTGATTCATATCGGTGCGTGTATCGGGGTGTGAGAGAATATGGTTTATAACAGCGTCCAGTTCCGGCATTCGTGTGGAAACATTGGTGCTGTCGGAAATTATAAGATCACCGCCGTCAATAAGCGCTGACAGAAGTTCAAGTATCAGGCTGCTGCGATGAAAATCTTTTGCGGCTGAGATTGGATTCTGAGTGCGGCAGAAATCGAGTATTTTCAGCAGTATTCTGTGTGCTTCTTTTGAAGGTGATATAAGAAGCGAATTTTCCTTAGGACGGGTCAGCATAAAACGCCCCATTCGCGCTGAATTTCCGTAAAGAAAATTTTGGGAAAATTGTATTACTACAACGTCGACTGGAGTCAGGTTTTTATTTGCGTGGAAGGCGAGCGGCGGTATAAAGAAAAGACCTCCCGCGCCGACAAGATGGCTTTTCCCCTCGCATATTTCGTAGCGTGTGCCGCTTGCGACAAATGACAGTTCGTAGTGGGAGTGGCAGTGCATTGGAAATATTCCGTTTTCTGTGGTTTGGTAATAAGCGCAGCTTGTGTGTGCTCGTTCGGGCACATCCTGCGTCTGAAATACTTTTTGAAATACCATTGAGTTTACCTCGCTTGATAATAATGATTAAATTATAGCATATTTTTGTCTTATTTTCAAGTGATATGAGGAACGGATAATGAAATTTCATATTTTTCGTTGGTATGAGATAATTGTCCATATTATAGAGAAGATAATCCCTTTATTTTTACTTAAATTAAGAATATAATACATATAATATAATGCGACGTAAAAGCGCAATTTCGAATGTTATAGCTGTCTAAAGCATATGCCAATTAACCGCTCATGTATGAATCTCCCAAAAGACTTTATTAAGAAG
>CAJTMU010000084.1:9341-9810 GCA_910577365.1 uncultured Oscillospiraceae bacterium
TGGAAATTTATAGTCGGGCATACTGCAATATGCATGGCATGGGCTTCAGTAATGCGTGAAAAATCGCATCGAACAAATGCTGAAAATTTTTAAATCAGGAGGTTGAGATGGGACAGAAAACAGGAGTAGCAACAAAAAAATTCACAAAACCCACAACGGAGGGAAATCCGCTGATAGCTAATGTGTTCTGCGCTGATCCTACGGCGGTGGAATATGAGGGAAGGCTGTATGTTTACGGCACTAACGACCACCAGCAATATGAGGCTGTCGGTGCGGAGGGCAGAAATACATATGAGCGTATCAAGTCAATTGTAATGCTTTCCACAGACGATATGTCGAACTGGACATTCCATGGTCTGATAAATGTTGGTGAGATATCGCCGTGGGCAATGGCGTCATGGGCACCTTCGATAACCTCGCGGGTTGAGGCAGACGGATTGACGCATTTTTATCTGTATTATTCCAACAG
>CAJTMU010000085.1 GCA_910577365.1 uncultured Oscillospiraceae bacterium
TATTTCCAGTAATCCTGCCGCAGAAACCTCTCGCCCACCATCTCCTGAAACAGGTCGTTCGCGACAACATAAAAAAAGATATCCTCTCGATCCTGCAAAGCCTCAACTATTGATGTCTTGCCCGAGCTTGTAACTCCGTTAAGAAAAATTATACGTCCCTTTTCCATATCGTTTACTCCTTTTTCCCGGCGGGTGACCCGCTAACATTTATTGATTGTATAAAATATTATACCATATATTCCGCCTGACTGCAAGGCTGACAAAAATGCTCCCCCCGCGGACGCTTCAATGTTCCGCGGGGGGCTATATAAAATAAATTGGGGGCGATGTCAGAGCCGTCTTTTGCCTATTTTAAGGCTTCTCACGGCATTTTCGCGCAGCTGCTTTTCGGACAGCTCACGGGAGGTATCGGTGCGGGCGCGGTAGAGATAATAGGAGAGCTGCCTTGCACTTACCGCTGCCGCGGGGATAAGGCATATGCTGGTCAGTTCCTCGGCGGTCGAAACTTCAAGAGCTGCCGCGAAAACTGTTAGCGCCGATACGATTATCACAAACACTATATTCAGGGAGCGCTCCGCTTCGAGGCTGTCGTATTCGTACCTGCCGCGTCTGCGGAGACGCTTTGCGGGCGCGATAAGCTCTATCAGCAGTATTATCGCGACGATACCCGCCAGTGCGGCGGCGGTTGAAATCAAAGCTCGGCTGTTTATGGTTACGGTATTTGCCGAGGCGAAATATACCACTGCCGATATCGCCTGAGCAAGCACCGAGATAGTCCAGCAAACCAGTCCGCGCACGGTTTCGCTTAGGTCGCGTATCAGCGCCGAAATGAGCACACAAATCATTCCGCATGAAAGAATTATGAAAATCACGCGGTCACCTCCAGCTCTTTTGTCCGCTCCGGTTTCTCAAAGCGTTCGGCAATTTCGGGACGCCTTTGGGGCTCGGAAACGGCTTTGATGACCTCGCCGTCAAGGATAATATCGGGGGAGCAAAATTTCTCGCTCACCCACATAAGAAATTTTGTTTTGAGAAGCACCGAGGGCACGCTTATGCCACCGTTTGTGAGCATTTCCGCGTCCTTTGCGGAGATGGTCTTGGCAAGCCCGAACTGGCACAGAAAGGCAGTAAGCGCGTCAAAGCCCTCTAAGCTGTCCCGCTCGGCAATAAGCGAAAAACCCTGTTCCGCGGCGAAATCCTCCGCTCTGAAGCAGCTCACAAACCGCGCCAGCCGCTCTGTTATCTCGCGGCTGCTCCAGCCATCGGAGAAACTGCCGCCCTCCGCGCATATACCAAGCTGAACGGCGGTGAGGATATTCTGCTCGAAAAGACTGTCGCGCATGGTAACTGCTTTTTCGGTGTCAGAAGCGGCAAGAATACTGCGCTGCTTTACAAATATCATCGCGAACAGCAGCGAGAGCAGGTCTGTCAGCACCGCCAGAAGCAGCGCCACAACGGCATCGGTATTTACTTCCTCCATTATAGAATAAATAGGCAGGGTGTAGATGTTCTCAAAATAAAAATCGTTCTTGTTCAGCTCGCAGCCCGCACTTATAAGCAGGTCGCATGCCGCGGATATCTCCGATGAAAGCCGCTCCCGAACCGCTGCGGCGGGCAGTCCGGCACTTATCGCCGAAAATTCCGGAAGGTCAAGCGATATTTTTTCGCGCCCGAGAGCGGAAGGAACGCTCAGATGTTCTCCGCTGAGAGAGCCGTAAAGCGTGAAAACACGCTCAGCAAGCTGTTGGTTTTGTCCGCTTAAAATATCGTTTCTTGCGTTTTCGGCTTTAGCGTAAAAATCTCCCGAGACTGCGGACAGCGTTCCCGAAATAAGGGATAACTGCGCGGTTATATCGGCTTTTTTCGCGTTGATTTCCGCGCTGTCGCTAATTCCGTATTTCGCAAGAAACGCGGCTATCTGCCCCTGCTGCTCCGCGGTCTGGCTTTGTGAAAGGCTCGCGATATAGGCGGCGTACGCTGCCGCGTAGTCCTCGTATTCGTAGTAGTCGCCGCGGAGCGGAGCGGTCATTCCAAAGCTCTCCTGCGCCTGCGCGGCGGATATCTGTTCCGAAAGTGAATCGAGAATATCCAGCTCCGAAGACAGGGAGGTGTATTTGGAAATAATTCCGTTCACTGCCTTGTTTACGTCGGCGCTCGCTGAGGAATTTATATCGTATTCGAGTTCCGAAAGCGCCGTGTTCAGCTGTCCCGCGTATGTGGAATATGTCTGTTCAAGATAGCGCTCGGGCGGGTTGATATTGTTGTAGATACCGACAAAGGAAAAGTAGCTTGAGCAGATTATCGCAAGCGTCAGGGCGGTTATTTTAGCGGGAGTTACTCTGCGGCGTATGCCGTTTTCCAGAAAATACACCACCGCCTGCACCGCCAGCGCGAAGAAAAGTGGAGCAAGCGCAAAGGTAGCTTCAAAATAAGCTTTCGCACCGTCAAATGTGGTAAAAAAGCTGATTATCTGAAGCAGCAGCGACACCGCTGCCGCCACGACCATAAGCGTTCCGTCGCGGAACAGAAAGGAATCGGAACCGCTCCTGAAAAAGCGCTTTTTATTCATCGGTATTCACCGTTTCCTTAAGCAGCTCATCTGCTTTTATTTCCTCCAGCTCCGTCGGCTCGGAGGATTCGGTCTCGGACTGTTTAGCGCTGTCTGCGGTTTCAACGTTAGACTCCTCGGTTTCCGCGGGCATATCGCTTATGTTTTCCTCTTCGTCCTCGGGAGCGGGGGAGAGCGGAAGTACAATATCTTCCGTGGCGGCATTCAGCTTACGGCTCGTGTCAGTGTCGGGAGCTTCCGAACCTGCGTTGTAAAGCGGGAACGTTATAATGGATTTGAACATATCCCCGTCGATCTCTATTTTAAAATCGCCGCCGCAGGCGAGCGCAAAGCCCTGCGCTATGGAAAGCCCCAGCCCCGAGCCTTCCGTGGTGCGGGATTTGTCACCGCGGGCGAAGCGCTCGAGAATTTCCTCAGTGGTAAAGTTCATTTCGTAAGACGCTATATTTTTTATGGTTATGATCGCTTTGCCGTCGTTTTTTTCAAGCGCGTAGTATATCCGCGTTCCGCTGAGCGAGTATTTCAGCGCATTGTCCATAAGGTTCTGAATAATTCTGTAAATGCGCTTTCCGTCGCTCATTACCGTAACCGGCGGTTCGCATATATTGGCTTTTACTATAAAGCCCGAGCGGGATATTTTGTCCTCCATCTCCGCAAGCGTCTGATAGGATAGCTTGTTTAAATCAAGCTGCTCGTTTGCTACGGCTATCTCTCCGCTGGTTGTCTTGGCAAGCTCGAAAACGTCCGCGACAATATTTTTGAGTCGGGTTGATTTCTGCTGCAGAATAGTGACGTAATCCCGTGCGGCGGGCGGCAGCTCCTCGCGCGAAAGAAGCTCCACATAGCTTATAATAGAGGTGAGCGGAGTTTTGAGGTCGTGCGACACGTTAGTCACAAGGTCAATTTTCATGCGCTCCGCACGCACGCTTTCCTCAATGCCTTTGCGGTACTGCGAAGCAAGTTTGTAAAGCATTTCGCTGCTTTCGGTGTAGGGGGAGTTTTTGCGCAGCGGCTCGGAGTAGGCATAGTTGCCGTTGTACATTTCCTTTATCTGACGTTCAAGCACAGCCGCGTCGCGGATAAGGATATATCTTCCGAAAAGGAACAGCGCGAGCGCCAATATTTCAAGAATGACCCACAGCGCTGCGGCAAAATAAAATACTATGGCAAAGATTATATTGAACGATGTTATTATTATAAATATAAGGTCGATAATAATCAGCTTTTTAGCCGCGCTGCCTTTGAAAAGCTCACCCGTTATTATTTCCTTTAAAAAGCGGAAGAAGCGCCGGATATATCTTCCGCACCATTTCAGCAGCTTCCACACCCCCATAGTCAGACACGCTATTATACTGCCTCCGGCAAGGCGTTTGTTTTTGCCGCGGACGCTTATGCTTGTGAAGAAGTATAAAAGCAACAACGCAATAAGGTCGGCAAAACCTCCGAGGCAGACCATAAACAATGTTTTGAATGCTTTGTTCCAGTCGGTCTGAAAATGCAGCGAGGCGATGAGATTTACTGCCATAAAAAACGTCATAAAAAGCAGCCCCAGCGACAGTTCATATGGAAGCATAAAAAACGGATGCAGCGAAACCGTTCCATCGGATCTTTCGCCGGATACTCTGCACAGCGCGCAAAGCAGCAGTATCCCGACCGCCAGCAGCAATATATCTGACACGCATACGACCCACATATTATGCCTTACCTGTCGCCATGAATTTTCGAGGTAAAAATATTCGTTCCTATCCATGCCGATTGAAAACTCTTTTACTGTCGGGTTCCCGCTGATTATAACGTTTTGATAACCTATCCCGATGAACTCACCACCGTTCGTGCGGGTGTATTCGAGCTGCCAATACGGTTCAATGCCGCTTTCGTATAACTTTCCGTTTACGGTCTTTATTCTGATGTAGAAATCCGCGTTGCGGGTCAGCATCTGCAGATCGTCGGAGCTTTTAATATCGCTGTTCATAAGCAGCAGCTCCTTTTCTCTCAGCGCGTTTTTGAATATTGAGGTATTTTCGGCGCTATCCGCAAACATTGCATTAAATCCGTTCACGCCGTAATCCATATAGCCGTACGCGGGAACAAATCCCGTGATTGCGCCGATAGCAGCGAAGCACGCTATGTACATGATAAGTAACAGAGCCTTTACTCCGCGGGTCCTGCTAAATTTTCTCGATTTTGTATCCAATTCCCCACACCACCTTTAAATATTTCGGCTCGCTCGGATTTATCTCGATTTTTTCCCTGATACGGCGGATATGCACCATCACCGTATTTTCCACCGAAAAAGCCGTTTCGTTCCATACTCTCTCGTAAATTTCCTCCGCAGAGAACACTCGCCCCGCGTTAGCCATCAGAAGCTCCAGAATGCTGTATTCCTTTGCGGTAAGCTTTGAAGGTTCTCCATCCGCGTACACTGTGCGCTCGTCTCGCTTGAGGAGCAGTCCTCCCACCTTAAGGTCCTTTGATGCCGTTCGGTTGGAGTAATCGCCAAGCGCCATATACCGCCTAAGCTGGCTCTTTACTCTCGCGACAAGCTCCGAGGGCGAAAAGGGCTTGGTGACATAATCGTCCGCTCCCACAGAAAGCCCGAGTATCTTGTCGCTTTCTTCCGCTTTGGCAGACAACATTATAATCGGAATATTGCGCTCGTTGCGTATTTTAATTGTCGCGGATATTCCGTCCATTACGGGCATCATTATGTCGATTATAATCAGGTGAACCTCCGTGGAGCAAAGCGCTTCTACCGCTTCTGTGCCGTTGTAGCAGCGGACAGCTTCTATTCCTTCGGGTTCGAGCAGCTTTGCGATGGCGCTGACTATTTCTTTGTCGTCATCGACGATAAGAACTCGATGTGTCATTATATCTCCCCCTTATTTCACAATTTTAACATATATTTCTTATTTATTTACCGACAAATTTCTTACGAAATTCTTAATAAAAATTTTTATTTGTGTTAGAAGTGCTGACTGCTATGAAGCGCTTAAAAATCAAGTAGTCATATGCGCTGACGGCAGGCGTAAAGTAGTTTCACACGCATGAACTTACCTCAATCCGAAAGTTATGCGCAACAACCGTGAGAATATTTAAGATAACAAACAGCATATTGCGCAAAACTTAAAAGCGCAGCCCGCAAAGCGGGCGGAGCCTTAACAACATGATAGCACAAAAACGCAAGGTTTTGCGAAATATGGCTGTTAATGCTTAACATATTATGCTCAGCGCCGTTTGCGTCGGTGCGGAAAATTCTTTTAAATAAATCAGTTTCAGGTCATCATTTACCTAAAAACATTTATTTTTTTCAGTATGTATATAAAGGTTGACTTAAGGTGGATTATTTAAAAAAATTTCAAAATTTCCGCAAACACGCTCCGTTCGGTTCGCTCACTATGCGCGATTGCGGAAACCGGTCAGAATTTGCGAAGCAAATTCTGACACTTTTTGAAATTTTATGCGACGACGTTGCGTGGCATATAGGCTTTTTCTTCAGGCTGTAAAAACATTTATGTTTTTGTTAACTTATCTTAATAGCATAAATTATTATTTCCAATACATATTGTACGCGGCGCGCGGAAAAATAAAGCTGTCAAATAAATCATAAAGGAGGAAAATTTGAATTGAAAAAAATTATTGCTTTAATACTGACCGCCGTTACCGCGTCTGCACTTGTCGTTGCTGCCTCGGCGGAATCGGAATACGATAATCTCAATTCGTTCGGCAACACCAAGGTAGCCTACGGAATGGGCGTGGAACTTGACGCGGAAAACCGCCCGCTCGGCGCTGTGACCGCTCAGAACCAGTACGGTGAAATGGGAGCGTTTTTTATAGGAGAAAGCACGGAGAAACGGCTGTGGCTCACATTTGACGAGGGCTACGAGAACGGATACACTGCCGATATACTGGACACTCTTAAGGAGAAGAACGTAAAGGCAGTGTTTTTCGTGACATATGACTATGCCGAGAAAAATCCCGATCTTATAAAACGAATGATTTCCGAAGGGCATACCGTCGGAAACCACACTTATTCGCACCCGTCGCTGCCCGATTGCTCTCCCGACGAGATGTACAACGAGCTTTATCAGCTCCATAACTATATCAGCAGCGAGTTCGGCTATGAAATGTACGTTATGCGCCCACCCATGGGTGAGTTTTCCGAGCGCGTTCTCGCCTGCGCGAGGGGTCTGGGCTACACCACCGTACTATGGAGCTTCGCTTATGAGGACTGGAACCCCGACAAGCAGCCCGACCAAGCCGCCGCTTTTGAAAAAATAACATCAAAGACCCACAACGGCGCGGTTTATCTGCTGCATGCGGTATCTGAGACTAACACAAGGCTGCTCGGAAAGGTTATCGATTATTGGCATGAGAACGGTTACGTTGTCACGCCGATGTGATGTGAAAACTTCTTTTAAATAATCAGCTTTAGTTCAACCCGCAGCAGTTTTGTCAGTCTTCAAGCTGCTCTGATATCTCGGTGAAAATTTCGGCGGTGCGTGCCGTGGGGCGCTCGAAACAGCGTGCGGTAACAAACAGCGGAACAGCGCCGCCGTCCAGTATTGCCGCAATCTCCGCGCTTGAACGAAGCTCCGTCTCGGTAAGAGAGCTGTCCGCAACAATGTATTTTGGGGACAGCTCCGCTGCGTTCTGCGGTTCGACGTACCCCTCGCCGCCAAAAAGATTTTCGCCCAAAAGGGAAAGCACCGCGCTCTCAAACGTGCCGCTTCCTGCCAGCGTCAGCTTCCCCGTTACATATACAAAGCTTTCCAGCTGTACGGTCACAGCCGCTTCCAGAGCGCTGCGGGCGGAATTTCCCGCTTGTGCTGCCTTTTCCGTTTCCTTTTCGGAGCCGTTAAGCTCCCTGCCGTAAAACACGGCGGCTATATCGCGGTACAGCTTTGAATAGTCCTCCAGACTGCGCGGAGCGCCAAGCTCGGGAACCGCAATTCCGGCTGCGTTCAGCGTATAAATATCGCGTTCCGAAAGCCCCGAGAGAGTAAACACCGCGTTGGGCTTCAAAGCTATTATTTTTTCAATATCGGGATTTTCATTGCTGCCGACGGTTTCAGTGGTATTTTGCGCAGCACTTTCGGGAAAGTCGCAGTAAACACTTATTCCGCACAGCCTGTCGGCAAAACCAAGCTCCGCGATTATCTCGGTGACCGCGGGCGAAAGGCTCACTACGCGCTCCGCGGAGCTTTCAAGCAATACCCCCCCCACCGTAACGGGAAAAGCCGTTTCCTCGGTTTCGGCGGCGCTGTTGTTTACAATAAGCTCGTCGGGCAGGGAAGAGCGCTCGTCCTTTTCGCAGCCCGAAAGCAATAGAAGCCCCAATATTCCGAACAGTACAATCGCCGCTGTTTTTGTGATTTTCAAATTCGTTCCTCCGATTTAATATTCCATGCCCATTTCTATCCTGCCGTACAGCCAGTCCGTAAACTGCCGAGCTATTCTCGGAGAGCGTCCGCCGCGTTTCAGCGCAAAGCGCTACGCCGCCGCGTGCAGCTCCGATTCGGGGATATTTATGCCCCTGTCGGCGGCAAGCTTCCTCACTATATCAAGATACACTTCCTTGTTCGGCTTGGAGAAAGTAACAAACAGCCCGAAGCGGTCTGCGAGAGTCATGCTTTCGTCGATGGCGTCCGCGCCGCCAATCTCGCGCTCAAACTCGGTCTCTTTGATAATTTTGCGGCGGTTGGTGGTGGCGTAAATGAGGATATTGTCGGGTCTTGCGGACAAAGAGCCTTCCAACGCCGCCTTAAGGATACCGAAGCGGTCGTCGTTCTCGGAAAACGTAAGGTCGTCAATGGTTATGATAAATTTAAGAGGAACGCGCTTTAGCTGCCGAAACAGCGCGGGAAGCTCCCCGACGTCGTTTTTTGAAAGCTCCACCATGCGAAGCCCCTCAAACTCGTTGAGGATAGCCTTTACCGTGCTGGATTTGCCAGTTCCCCTGTCGCCGTACAGCAGCACGTTCTGCGCGGGCTTGCCGTTCAGAAAGCAAACTGTGTTTTCCACAACTTGGTTGCGCTGCGCCTCATAGTTTTTAAGGTCGGAAAGCCGCACGGGGTCGGTGTTTTCAATGGGACAAAGACCGCCGCAGTAGCTGAACGCTTTATATTTCGCGAAAATGCCGCTTCCGTTTTTTTCGGTGAAATTTGTGAAATATTCTGCCGTATAGTCAAAGCTGCCCTGCTCATAGTCGGGAAGTTCCGCGAAAATATCCCCGTATTTCTCGGAAAGCTCCTCCTTGAGCCTTTGCGAAGAATATCCCGCGATACGTCCGATTATCCTTAAATCGCTTTCCACCGCCTTTTTGCGAAGCTCCGTCGGATTTTCCGCGGTAAGCGAAATAAAAGGGCTGTCCGAAAAGATTAGCATATCCTTAAGGTATTCCCCAAGGGATTTGTCTGCCGTCAGAAGCACGGCGCATATTTCCATATATGCTTCAACGCTTTTTACTGCGGAGCGTCCGCCGAGAGCGGAAAAAGCTTTTATAAGCGCGTCGTTTTTCACGTTAAAGGCGCAAAGCCCTGCCAGTTCCTGTTTGAAATTATTCATGGTTTTCTCCCTGCTGCTGTAATATTTCTTGTATAAGTCCGTCCAGCTCCGCAAGTGAGCCGAGCGTGCCGCATCTGCCTCTGAACCGCGCCGCGCCCTGCATTCCCTTTAGATACCACGCGGCGTGGCGGCGCGCCTCCTTTATTCCGATACGTTCCCCCTTATCCTCGATAAGAAGCCCGATATGCTCCCGCATTATCGCAAGCTTCTCGGCGGGGGAGGGGTCAGGACGGGGTGTTTTTCCCTCAAAATAATCTCTTATCTGCCCGAAAAGCCATGGTCTGCCATAGCTCCCCCTGCCTATCATAACAAGGTCACAGCCCGTATATTTGTACATTTCCGCGCAGCTTTCGGGGGAATCAACGTCGCCGTTGCCAATAACGGGAATGCTTACCGCGCGTTTGACCTCGCGGATAATATCCCAATCCGCCCTGCCCGAGTAGAGCTGCTCACGCGTGCGCCCGTGAATGGCTACCGCCGCCGCGCCGTTTTTCTCCGCGATTATGGCGAGTTCGACGGCATTCACGCTGCCGCCGTCCCAGCCGCTTCGTATCTTCACGGTGACGGGAATGTCGGTTGCGGATACCGCCGCC
>CAJTMU010000086.1 GCA_910577365.1 uncultured Oscillospiraceae bacterium
CATGAAAAGGTTCCCTTTATATCATAATCTGTAAAAGGATTTCCGTTGGTTTTGCCTGAAAAAGCAAGTTCTAAAGTATCCCAGCGTTCCATAATAAAACCTCCAAACTTTTTTGAGCCTTCGACAATTCAATTAAGGCTTTTTTATTATAACGTAACACATATCATATTTCAATATAATCTATAACAATCCCTTTTTTATACTAGGGGCTATCTGAAAAGTCGCAATTTGCACAATTTCTACTAACTGCGGACGCTTTCTGCGTCAAAAAATGCTCGAAATACTTTAGTATTTCTCCGCTTTTTTCCTTGAAATCGCCACGCATTTTGCGAAATTGCACAAAATTGCTTAGTTTTCAGATACGCCCTAATCTCTGTTTTGACTGTAGACAAAATATAACAAAGTCTACAGTCAAAACAGAGTTACATACTAAACACTAATATCGGTTTAAAAAGCCATTTTATCCACTTTTTAAACCGATATTAGTATTAAACTCAGGTAAAAGCAAATCACGCAAAGCGGTGCGGTCAACACAACTTTGCGCGATCTGAACTAAAATATCATGCGAAAGCCATTCACCGAGTATTTGTGCGTTATACCAATCTTTAATCAAGGTATAGACAAATAATGCGGCGATCAAAGATTGGTATTATTCCGCCAATGCCTTTGCAAGATCATCACGGTAAGGCTGGATAATAGCTTCTATAGCCTGTTCCTGCGATTCAAGGATCTGGGTGTATGAGGAAGAGTAGTAGACGGGTCCGTCAAAAAGAGAACTTTCCCCACCGATAAGAATATTTTCCATATTGGTTCCCATTCCGAGACAGCCGTCAAACATATAGGTAAATTTACCGGGATCCTTCATATCATAAACAATCTGCATCTGTTCCTCGTCCCATGTGGCTTTCCACTTGCGTTTTCTTTGCGTATTGCATTCCGGACAGACGGACAGATCATTATCGCCGTTTCCCGGAAAATCGTATTTACAGCCGGGACATTTGTCGTAATAAACGGGAGTGGTATCAGTATTTTTAGCGTAGTTCTCAGCCAGTATATCCGGATCGGTTTCATAAATTCTGTCGCAAAGGATCCAAGAAACAGCACCCTGAACATTTGGCGCGCCTGCGGGAACTATAAAACCGTAAGACGTTCCCGGAGTATAGTACTTATCCGACTGCGGGTCTCTTGGCAAAGGAAGCTCCACTATTTTATTCTCGTCCATAAGCCCCTTGTTGAAGAACGATTCCTGAGCGCTCGTATATCCCCATCTTCCCATCACGAGGAACAAAAGATTTCCGTCGATAAACGCGTCGGCAGGGTTAACGTAGCCTTCACCGACAAGACCCGTCTTCTTCATATCGGAGAGAAACGTCATTGCGCGCTCAACATCGGGATTCCTGAAATTGTTGATGATCTCGGTGCCAGTAATATCAATGACCTTTACGCCGGCAGTGTTGGCAAACATCATACTTGTCCAGCTTCCGCCGGTAAATCCGATATGCTCCTCACTTTTATCGACCCATTTTTTGTTAAGTTCTTTAAAAGTATCCCAAGTCCAATTGTTGTTCTTGTACAACTCAATAGGACTGTCAAGTCCCGCTTCGATTATATTTGCCTCATTATAGACAATTACGAAGTTAGGCTCGATACCTGAAGGGTAGTAATAATGCTTTCCCGCATAGTTATAGGATTCAATAACTTCTTTTTCATCCACCCACATCTCCGAATCCATATCCAGCCATTCGTCAAGAGGCGTATACATATTTTTTGACATACCGTACGGATATGACATCCAGTCATATCTCACTATATCCGGAGAGTTGCCGGTAGCTATAAGCTGTCCCAGCTTGTCGAAATAAGCGGTACCCGATGAGGTAATCTCGGTGTCGAATGTACCGCCGAAGCGCTGTGCCAGCATTTCAACCATAGGCTTCGAGGTTTCATTCAGGTCATAATAGCAAAGAGCGTGTACATGACCGGCGGTTTTTTTAGGATCATACTTGGGGCCTGTGCCGACGATATTGCTTTCATCAATCTCGTCAACTTCATTCGCCATTCCGCTGTAATCTACTTCGTTGTCAAGATTTTCGGTGGTGGTGACCGTTGTCTGCGATGTGTTATCGGGATCCTTTCCGCCGGAGCAGGCGGAAAGCAGAGTCAGACAAAGACACATGAGTATTGATATGACTTTGTTTTTGTTTTCATTTGGATAACCTCCTTTTTTATCTTCAAGTATCGAAAATCTTAATTCATTTTTTCGATAACATGAATTTATTAATTTAACGTATTATTTTGTTGTCTACTCTGAAAAAGTCCACATCTGCATAACCGCCGGGCGTTTTTGTTGAAAAATTAAATATTGCGTATCGGTATCCCATAAAATGCAGCCCATAATAATTCATATGGAGTACGTTTCCAATCTTAGTCCAGTTTTCACCGTCAAGACTGTAATAGAAATACGCCTTATCCGCCGCGTTGATGTAATCGCAGTCAACGCGCAGATAAACCTCGTTTTCCGTAATCTCGACGCGTTCCGTTTCAAATTCCTTTTCGACGCTGTCATTGTCATTATACCATACCGATATGATATACTTTTTTCCGTTCTCGATTTTTACTCCCACATATCCGTATTTTTCGGCAAAAGCGGAAAGCCCCGATATATCGCCCTCTTTCATGCCTGCGGTATCAAGCTTGATATACGCGCTGCACTCCGGACCGAAGGTGCGCTGAGTTAATGTGTTTCTCGCTTCGGTAACGGTATTGTAAACGCTACCGGTTTTCAGTCTCAGATAACCTTCTCTTTCGGTCAGCGACCAAAGACGGTTGTCGGGATTATGATTCCACTGCCATTCCAAAGCGAGATTGGAGCCGTTATAATCGTTTTCACCGGCCTCTTCAAGACTTTCGGCGAAGCTGTGATACGGTCTTACGATCTGCGAATTGATAAATTCATCGCTTGTAACTATGCTCTTAAGTTCTTGTTTTGCAAACGGAATCTTAGCGGTTTTAGGCGCTTTTCCGTCAACCCCGACAACGGGCCAGTCATCCTCCCATATCATTGGCATTAAGACGGGAGCTCTGCCTACCGCGCCGTGGTCTTGAAACAAAAGACAATACCAATTTCCGTCGGCGTCATCAATGATTCCGCCCTGGGCAACACCGTCATTTCTGAAATCAATGTTATCGTCAAGAATTATTTTCATTTCCCACTCGCCGTCAAGTGATTTGCTTCTGTAACAAAGCTGGGTTCTTCTTTGATTGGGCGGCCATGTGATAATAAAAATATAGTAATATCCGTTGATTTTATAGGCGTGGGCGCCTTCGGCAAGACAGCCGCTGACAAGCCCCGCGTCTTTGATAATTATTCTGTCGGTTTCGGGTTTGACAGCGCTTAAATCCTCTTCCAGTTCAATGCACCTTATCTGACCTCCTCCGTAGATAAGATATACCTTTCCGTCATCGTCAAACAAAAGGCTCATATCGTGGAATCCCTTGTCAAACTCGAATCTTTCCCACTTTCCGTTTTCTATGTCCTTTGTATAATAAATATATGTTTTACCGGTAGCATAGGAAAGAAATCCCACATAGAAAATACCGTTATTGTGACGAATCGTTGCCGCCCACTGACCTTGTCCATAATTGTGCTTACCGTTTCTGAGAGCCAAATTATCGGCGTCGTCAAGAGTATTATAAACATAATTTACTATTTCCCAGTTTACCAGGTCATATGATTTCATTACGGGACATCCGGGAGACAGGTGCATGGTCGTGGATACCATGTAATATGCGTCGTCAACGCGAATAAAGTCAATGTCCGGAACATCGGCAAAGATTACTGGGTTGGTATAGTTTCCGTTGCCGTCATCGGTTGAGGTAATTGTGGATTTCACTATGTCGGCGTCAATCATTTCCTTTCCTCCTTCGGGTAATTCGGGAAGATATTGTTTTGGAATCGGCGAATTTAAGATCGGCTCCGCACTGCACGAGGCCAATATTACCGCTGTTGTCGCCAGCGCAGTAATAAAGCAGATAACTTTTTTCATTTTTTACCATTTCACTTTCATGAGAATCAGTCTTTGAACTCAAGCCCGCTTACAGTTATATTATAAGTTATTGAAGTATATGGAATTTCCTCTCCGCCGGACATGAGCGCCAGTCGGTAACCTATCCATTCTATATCCGATTCCGCCGCAAAAATTCCAAGATCTTCCGTGCCGTAAATGAGCGCTCCTATTTCCGAACCGCACCAGCCGTTTTCAAGCCCGTTTTCCGAGTTGCTTGAAGGATCAAGCTCAACATTTACCGGTATTTCAACGTCGCCGTTTTCGGTTTCAAGCGTTAGCGATTTTACAAACACTTTATATTCCGCGCTGACATCTGTGTTTATAAAGCCGATGTTTATCACGTCGCTTTCTTTGTCAAAGGCCGAGGATTTTATCGAATAGTCTCCGTTTTTTGAAATATCATACTTTGCGGAAGGGCTTGGTCCCGGCTCGGCTTGACCTGAAATCACCATTGTTTTGTAAGGTATATCGGTAGAAGCGATCTCTTCCTCCGGACGGAGCTGTTCGTCGCCCTTTCCGAATCTCCAGGACTTAAGCTCGATATCGGAGTCGGAAAAAACAAAATAAATATCGTGATTTCTTCCGTCAAACTGCTTGAATCCGTCGGAACGTATTTTTGCATAATCGGGACAATCAAATTCAACAAAGGCGACGGATTCCGAAGAAATATCGTCAAGACGAACCTCGATTCTTCCCTTTCCTTTGACTTCCGCAATAAACTCTGAGGCTCCATAACCGAAATCCGCGCCTCTTACATATATCCATGCTCCCTTTGCGGTGCTTTTCGCGGCAGGATCGGTCACTTTTTCATATCCGATATCCGCGCTTGTAAACATCAAAGCGCCGCTGTTGTAATTATACGGATCAACCAGCTTTATCTGCGCAACGCCCTTTTTGCTCGCCGCTGTAATAGGAATTTCGCCCGTTTTCGCATCCATAGGAAGGTAATCCACCATCATACTGCGGAATCCCGCCGTTCCCGCCATAAGCTCCTCCAAAAGAAGAGTATGATGAATGATGTAATTTGTGCCTTTAAACTCCAGAAAATGAGTGTGGTTGTTAGCCCAGCGGAGTCCCGAAACACCGTTGGCGTTTTCTCCGGCGTTGTAGAAATAAGCGCCCCTGTATTCCCAGCTGTCAGCGTCAAGCGGTGTTTTCGTGGTCATGTAAGCCATGCTGCAGGCAGGCGGAACATCGAAGCCTTCATATTCCTCCCAACCTTTTTTGTGATCCTGCCAGTCATTGCAATATGTATAATAATATACTCCGTCAATATAATTAAGCTCGCTTGCCTCATTGAAGAAAGGTGCGTCTATTGACACAAAGTCGCTGTCAAGGGAGAGCATATCTTTTCCAAGACGCACTATTTTCGGAATATTTGAATGAACGCTGTCCGCAGGAGAACCGCCGCCGAAGCTGAGCCAACCCACTCCGTTTTCGTCAATGCACACGCCGGGATCAAAGGGCGCGGGACAATTGGTTAATCCGGGCATATTCTGATAGATCAAAGGTTCACCCAACGGATCGCTCCACGGACCGACGGGATCGGTGGAGGTGATTACGCCGACGCCCGCGCCGCTGTTGGAAAAATAAAGATAGAAATGGGTGAGTCCATCCTCTTCGACACGGGAAACTATTGACGGCGCCCATGAATTGTATATCCACGGAGCCACATCCCCCACTTCGATCCTTCCGTGATATATCCAGTTCACCATATCGTCGGTAGAAAATACCACAAGGGATTTAATGAAAGCATAATCGTTTTTGGTTCCTTCCTCCGACTGCTGATGATCATTTGTGCCGTAAACGTAAAGTCTGCCGTTATATTCCACCGCGGTCGGGTCGGCACAGAATATATTTGACGAAATCGGATTAGCGTTAAGCTCGGTTTTGTACGACTTTCCGCTGACGCTGTCAATTATTATTCCGTTGTTTAAACTGTCCATAATTTTCTTCTCCGTAAACGCGTTGTTTTCGCTGCCGGCAGCGTCCGAAACGGTAATATTTGAAATTTCCGAAGTATCGGAAACGGAAACGCCGCCCGAAGTTACGGTATTATCGTCTTCGGCTGTATTTTCGGAACACCCCGAAACCGTGAGCAAAGCGGCCGCACATAGCAGCGCGATAGGTTTGTTAATCGTTTTCATAAGAGCATACTCCTTCATGGCAAAAAATTCCCGCCTAATTTCTTTGTTAAGGCAACACCGCACATGATTGAGTGTGGATTGCGCCGTCAGATTTTTCGTAAGCTTGTATAAATCCGACGCAGATATACCAACGTATTTCAAGGATGATTTGTGCAAGATGACGGAAAATATGTAAGTAAGCCGCACGCAAAGCCGTCAGGCGGTCATTGCGCTGGGTTGCCTTAAGTAACTTAACTTAAATAAATTATACATATAAAAAAAGCCAAAGTCAACAGCCAATATTGGTATTATCCACCTTTTAATCATAATATGCACTTTTTGAGTTGACAATCTCGAAGAAACAAGCTATAATATTCTAAAGGACTGTTGATTAAAGATTGGCATAAGCGCTAATCTTTGTTGATCATCCATATACATGGAAGGATATAGAATAATATGCCCAAAAAAAGGATTGCTGTGATAACCGCAAGAGCCGACGACCGTACTCAAAAAGATATTATCTGCGGTATAGCCGAAGCCGCCTTGGCCGTAAATACGGACGTAGCGGTATTTTCAAATATTTACAATCATTGGATAAAAGACAAACTTCTTAACTTTGAAAATATAATATACGATTTTTTTGTTCCCGATGAATTCGACGGAGTTATTGTAACTGCGGAAGCGTTTATGGATCTCTCACTGATATCCTTGGTATTTCAAAGAATACGGGAATCAAAAATCCCCTCCGTCATAATCGGAGGGGAGGCGGACGGTTTTAAAAGCCTGTATTTTGATGACGAAAGTGATATGGAACGGCTATGCGAGCATCTTATAACAGTTCACAACATTACGGATATAGACATTCTGACAGGACCGGAAAACGAGATTTCATCTCATCGCAGAGTATCCGGCTGCAAAAAGGCCTTTGAAGAGCACGGTATACCCTTTGACGAAAATAAGGTTTTTTTCGGTACATATTGGTACGATTCCGGCGAAAATCTGGCAAAAAGCTATATCAGAGGCGAGCTGCCTATGCCCGAAGCGGTAGTGTGCGCAAACGATTGTATGGCATATAGTCTGTGCGATGTTCTTTCATCTGCCGGAGTGCTTATACCCGATCAAATTACTGTCACGGGATATGACTGTATCGGAGAGAGAATGTACCATTACCCGATTCTTACCACATATCGCAGCGGGAGACATAATGTCGGAGTGAGAGCGGTAAACATTCTGCTTTCATCAAACTGTAAGCTTGACGAAAGCGACCGATTCATATCGGGAAACACCTGCGCATGCGGTACAAATTCTTTGCGGTTTTGTGAAGAAATGCGCATTGAACGCATAGTACATCCCGATACATATGGGAGCAGTGTGGCGCAATTTTGTGCTGCGGATTTTTCCGGCGACCTAACTTTATGTCAAACCATTTCCGAATATATAAAGGTACTTGGAGATTATTTTTACATGCTTCACGGTGCGAAAAATCTTTTACTTTGTCTGGACAGGGAATGGAATGGAGCAAAATACGGGGGATACGATTTTATATGCAGCTCAATAGATGAAACGAAAGATTTGCCTGTACCTTTAATTATTTCCAAAAACAGATTGCTTTTGGAAATAATGGAAAAATATGAAAATCCCATGATATTTTATTTCAGTCCGCTGTATTTTCAAACAAGACTTTACGGTTTAACCGCTTTGATATACGATAGGCCAGATGGATACGATCTTAGCTTTCGCGATTGGAATAAAGCGGTTTCCGTAGCGCTGGAGTTTTTGAGAATGAAAAACGATATTCATTATCTTACTCAATGCCGCCGAACATCTCTGCTGTATGACGCGCTGACCGGATTTTACAATATGAGTGAATTTCGCCGCCGCGCCGGGGAAGCGATAAACGAAGCAAGCAGAATGCTTGCCGTAAAGATGAGCTTTTCATCAGACGGTGAATATATTTACGGCGACAATTACAAAAGCGACATTGTCGCCGCAGCGGCACGGGCGGTCAGACAGGCGTGCACAGAACGTGAAATATACTGCCGTACGGATAATGACATTATCATCGTATTATGCAATGAAAAAAACAACGTAGTTTTTGAGAAAGCCAAAGTGATCTTGCATCACGACATATGCGGAAAGTTCGGCGAAAATCAGGTAATTATGTCATTTGCGGAATGCGCAGGCTGCTCCTCGGAGGAAATAGACGCTGTTTGCCGTTCGGCAGAGTATACCGCCACCGAGGCTTTAAAACAGCTGCGTCAAAGAGAAACGCTTACACAATATAAAAGCTTGCTTGAGTTGCGCGGCAGTATTATATCAGACCCTCGACACGCTCCCAGCATTGACGCGGCAAGCCGCAGACTATGTGTAAGCGAGGGGTATTTTGGATTGATATACAAAAAATGCTTTGGCGTCAGCTATGTTCAGGACTGCATAAATGAAAAAATCATGCTTGCCCGTTATTTGCTTTGCACAACTGTTATGAGCGTTTATATGGCGGCATTGCAGTGCGGTTATACCGACGAAAAATATTTTGCCCGCCAGTTTCGTCAGAATGTAGGATACTCGCCGCTACAGTATAGGAAATGGTTGAGTCAGATTGTTGGTGAAATTTAAGGGGAGAAGTGGTGAGTATACTGGTTGAAATATACATTTAACGAAATGGCTGATACTGTTTTAATAAATGTATAGATAAATTTTGCTGTTGATGAAAAATTAGTATATCCAAGCGGTATGTCCACTGACAAAGCATTCAAACAGCACCAAGTGTTTGTAATTATGTTTCAAAAATTGCGTCGCATAAAACAAAGAATATGCACGAAAAAGTTACGGTGGTGAATCGGAGTTGTCAACAGCTCCGATTCACCACATCGTTGTCACTTCCGAATATCCGCATAATATTTATTAAATTCGATCTCCCCTGCTGATGCCTTATCCCGAATTTCCGAAGCAAATCTTTACCACTCCTCAAATCCGGAAACCGTCATCTTCTTTTTCATGTACCTCGCATAATGTGCCTTGTATGCACGATTGTAGGTCTGCCCATACAAGGTCATTTTTGCATTTGTCATCGTAACGCTGCTTGGAACCAACATCACGGCAGGTCTTATCGGACTCATTTTTAAGCGAATTGTTGCAATATGTGTAGTACCACTTGCCGCTAATCAGAAAGAATTTGCCGCAATTATGGCATCGATTTGATACAAAATTCTGCTTTATTCCAATGAAAAAATCATAGTACAAAAATGAACCCAAATTGTTAAACCCAATATCCTCACATATAATCAAATCATCGTTTTCTCCCTTCAATGCTTTATAGCCAAATGATTCCATTTTGCGCTTTATTTTTTTGATTTAGCCTTGTTAAAATCTTCAAAATATTGAGCAGCTTCACTCCCTGTAGGAAAGGTTTCCTTCTGATGAAAATACTTTGTCAAAAACGGTTTGATGTTGTATAATAAAACTTGACACGATTTTCACAAAGAAGTATAATGCAAGTAAAAGGACGGTGTCAAAAAATGA
>CAJTMU010000087.1 GCA_910577365.1 uncultured Oscillospiraceae bacterium
TCAGTATGTCCTTGAACTTCATGCGAGTGCGTTGCGGAAGTTTTCGGAGACATACGAGATATATTTACGGTAAAATCAAAACCTACCTATATGCTTCCTATATTTCACCTAAGTTTTCCTATATGCTTCCTATATTTTACCTATACTTTCCTATAAACTTCCTATATCTCACCTATTGAAATTGCGTTTGATGTGTGGTATAATGGTAGCATGAAAAAAGTGAAACCGCTCGGTAATATCAGAGCGGTTTTTTGTACCCAAAAACAGAGCGGAGGTCAAAAATGGAGATAGCAAAAATACCGATTGACAAAATACACGCGGCGGCTTATAATCCGAGAAAAGACTTACAGCCGGGCGACTTGGAATACGACCATCTGGAGCATTCGATAGAGCGCTTCGGATATGTTGACCCGATCATATGGAATAAACGAACGGGAAATATAGTAGGCGGTCATCAGAGATATAAGATACTGGTTTCGCGTGGAGACACGGAAATCGAGGTCAGTGTTGTAGATCTGTCCGAAGAGGAAGAAAAGGCGTTCAATATCGCTCTGAACAAGATAGGCGGACAGTGGGACGACGAAAAACTGTCGGAGCTGCTCCGTGAGATAAGCAATTCGGATATAGATGTGCTTGTCACAGGCTTTGACGATATTGAGCTTGACTCAATGCTTAACAACAATATCGAAGAAGATTTGTCGGGATTCTTTAAAGAGAGTCAAACCGCCGAGAAGCCGCCAAAGACGATAATCTGTCCTTTCTGCGGCAAAGAGCATGAAATATGAGGCTGTATCTTGCGGGAATACAGGGGAGGGGTTGGTGCTTGGATTTATATATGGCGGGCAATATGCGCGGGACAAAGGGGCGCTGGTTTGAGGACGACAGGGACAGGCTTCTCGGAATAGGCGAGGACAAAATTGACGTTGCCATACTCGAAAGCTTTTATTATGCCGACGAATGGACAGAAAGAATTATCCCCAAAACTAAGCGGTTTCTGCTGGACAGCGGCGCGTTCACCTTTTTCTCCTCGGGGAAAAGCGTTGACTGGAATGGATATCTGAAAAGATATATAGATTTCATCAACAAGAACAATGTCGAGAAATTCTTTGAGCTTGATATAGATCCGTTGGTGGGCTATGTAAAGGTGCTGGAGTTCAGAAGAATTCTGGAGGAAAACACGGGAAAGCGCTGCATTCCCGTCTGGCACAAGAGCCGCGGGAAAGAGGATTTCCTTAAAATGTGCGAGGAATATGATTATGTCGCTATCGGCGGCATAGTTACAAAAGAGATCAAGGCTAATGAATACAGATACTTCCCGTGGTTTATAAATGAGGCGCACAAGCGCGGCGCGAAAATTCACGGACTTGGCTTTACAAACCTTGAGGGGCTGACAAAATACAAGTTTGACAGCGTTGACAGCACAAGCTGGACATCAGGCAACAGGTTCGGCGCGATTTATACCTTTGACGGAAAGACAATGCGCAAGACAAGCGTTCCAAAGGGAATGCGCTTAGCGGATTCGCGTGAAACTGCCATACGGAATTTTAACGAATGGGTAAAGTTCCAGAAGTATGCCGAAAGGCATTTATAGATTAAATTAGGGAAAGCGAGAAAACATGAGGAAAACAGAACATAACCTATCCCTGCTCCGTATGATCTTCGGAGTGGGGCTTATTATTTCAAACGTCGTAACGGCAAAGCTCATATATACCGGAATAAATCTGTTCGGCGTTACGGTCTCCCTGCCCGGGGCGGCTTTATGCTATGCCATAACATTCCTGATGACGGACGTTATCGGCGAGATTTGGGGCAGGGACGAAGCGAACAAGACGGTAATATTCGGCTTTATATGCCAGGTGCTTGCAACAGCGCTTATAGTTCTCACGGGCTTTCTGCCCGCGGCGGATTTGAATGTTCAAGAGGCTTATGATACGGTGCTGGGGCAGAATTACATTTTTGTTGTGGGAAGTCTTATAGCCTATTTCGCTTCGCAGTCGTGGGACGTGTGGATATTTCACAAAATTAGGGACAGGTACATATCCAGACACAGAGACTCACGATGCGGCAGATGGATATGGAACAACCTCAGCACAATGACAAGTCAGATTATAGATACTGTGCTTTTCATCGGCGTATCCTTTGGAATTGGCTTCGGCTGGCTGTTTGACAAGGAAATGCACCCCGCGCTCTTTGCAATGATGGTAGGGCAATATGTGCTGAAATTCCTGCTCGCGATAGCCGATACGCCCTTTTTCTATCTGCTTACAAGAAAAAGCGATTACTGAAAAGGTACAGGCAGATATAAGGTATAAAGAAAGATACAGCAACGGACCGATAAAGGAGAGGAGGAAATGCCGAAATGTGCGGATAGACCGTGGGAGCGCCAGAACGGTGAGGGCGAAAAGGCATTTGCAGCATTCGTAATATACAGGGATATGGGGCGAGAGCGGACAGTTACGGCGGTTGCTAAACAGTTGTCAAAAAGTAGACAGCTTGTGGAGCGCTGGAAAGAACGCTGGAACTGGCAGGAGCGCGTCAGAGCATATGACAACGAGCTTGAAAAGGAAGCCAAAGCCGCCGCCGTAAAAGCTACAAGGGAGATGGCGGAGCGCCATATTCGAATTGCCATGCAGCTCCAGAAAAAGGCGCTTGAAGCTCTTCAAAACCTCTCCGTAAAGAAAATGACGGCAAAGGATATAAAGGAGTATATCAAAATGGCAACCGAGCTTGAAAGGCTTAACCGTATGTCGGAGGAAAAGAGCGAGACCGACGGCGGAAAGACCTCTCTCGCCGACACCATTGTAGAAGCATACAAAAGGAGGACAGGCAGCGAATGATAAGCGACGAGGCGCTGATGTACTACGCCTCCCACGCGGCGGAGTTTGTCGAGGACATCATCGGCGCGAAGCCCGACAGCGAGCAGACAAAAATACTCCGCAGTCTGTCGGTGAACAGCATGACGAGTGTCCGCAGCGGTCACGGCGTTGGAAAGAGCGCGGTGGAGGCGTGGGCGGTCATATGGTTTATGGTGACACGACCGTTTCCGAAGATACCCTGCACGGCTCCAACACAGCACCAGTTATTCGATATACTTTGGGCGGAAGTCAACAAGTGGATAAGAAGCAGCAAGGTACTGTCGAACGACCTTATCTGGACAAAGGAAAAGCTGTATATGAAAGGTTATCCCGAGGAGTGGTTCGCCGTGGCGCGTACAGCAAGCAAGCCCGATGCTCTGCAGGGATTTCACGCCGAGCACCTGCTGTATATCATCGACGAGGCGAGCGGCGTAGACGACAATATATTCTAGCCCGTCCTCGGAGCGCTCTCAACGCCCGGAGCAAGGCTGCTAATGTGCGGGAACCCGACACAATTGTCGGGCTTTTTCTATGAGAGCCACACCAAGAACAAGGCGAGCTATGCGACGTTCCATATTGACGGGCGCAAAAGCGAGCGTGTTCCGCAGGACTTTATCGACACTATAATCCGTATGTACGGAGAGGACAGCGACGTGTTCAGGGTGCGCGTCGCGGGGGATTTCCCATTGCAGGAGGACGATATATTCATACCCCTGCCGCTTGTCGAGAACTCCATTATGACGGAGTATGCTCCCTCGGAAACGCCTCATTTGGTACATATCGGCTGCGACGTCGCGCGTTTCGGCGACGACAAGACGGTTATAGGGTATAAGGTCGACGAAAAGGTGACGTTCCACAAGAAACGGCAGGGACAGGACACAATGAAAACCGCCGACGATATTATTATGTTGGGAGAGCAGCTTGTCCGCCGCTATAACCTCGATATGCCTATTCCCGTAAAGATAGACGACGGAGGCGTAGGCGGCGGAGTGGTCGACAGATTACGGCAGGTCAAGCGGAACGACCCTGAACGCTTCTGGTGGCTGGAGGTCTATCCCGTCAAATTCGGGCAGCGGATAAAGCACAAGTATTATTACGACAGCACGTCATATATGATGTCGATAGTAAAGAGCCTGTTACAGCCCTATGACGATAACGGGAAAAAGAAGCCCGTGGAGCTGATACTCCCAGATGACAACGACCTTGTGGCACAGCTAAGCGGGCGGAAGTACGAGCTCACGGACACAAGCAAGATAAGGATAGAGAGCAAGGACGCGGTGAAGAAAAGAGGGCAGCCGTCCCCCGACGAGGCGGACTGCGTGCTGCTCCTTTGCCTGCCGGTAAAGCCTCCCAAGAAGAAAGGAAGATAGTTGATGCGTTATGAGGCGCGGATCATAAAATCCCGTGTTGCCAAGGCGGAAACGCCCATCCAGCTCACTGTTGAGCAGGAGAGCGTCGCAGGCGAGTGGCTGGATTCCCCGTGCGACCTGCGCGGATTGGAGCGGCTCAAACAGAACAGCACGATACTCCCCCAGTGCATTCAAGCGTACAAGAGTAATATAGCGGGCTTCGGAATATCGGTAAGGTACAAGGAGGATATTGACGAAACGGCGGAAATGGCGGCAGAGTTTGAGCGAGCGCAGAATATCATCGAGCTGCTTACCACCGAGGAGGACACAAAAAGCGTTTTTGAGCATATCATTGAGGCTCGTGAAACCTTTGGGATAGCGTTCCTTGAAGTTATCAGAGACCCCGAGGGCAACGTGTGTCAGATAGATTTCATATCCGACACGCCAACCGTTACCAAGACCGCGCCTATTGGAGATTACATAGAAACCGAGTTTTACCACAAGGGGGAGGCGGTTACACGTCAGAAACGCTTCCGCAAGTACAGACAGCAGATAGGCGGGAATACGGTCTATTTCAAGGAGTTCGGCGATCCCCGCATAATGGACAGGCGCGACGGAAGTTATCTCGCGGAGGGAGGGGAGCTTGAAATCGAGTTCCGCGCCAACGAGATAATAGAGTTTACCTTGGGGCACAAGCCTTACGGAGAAGTGCGCTGGCTGGGGCAGATACTCGGAGTTGACGGCTCGCGCAGGGCGGAAAATCTTAATAATAATTATTTTATCAACGGCAGACACACTCCGATGATGATAGTTGTAAAGGGCGGCTCGCTGACAGAGGAGAGCTTTAACAGGCTTCAGACCTATATGGACGATATAAAGGGCGAGGCAGGGCAGCACGCATTTATGGTGCTGGAGACCGAGGGCACGGAAAATCCGGCGGGCTTCGAAGCTGCCCATACGACGAGCGTTGAGATAAAAGACCTTGCGGGGATCCTGCAAAAGGACGAACTATTCCAGGAATACCTCAACAACAAGCGGCGGCAGATACAGAGCTCCTTCCGCCTGCCCGACCTTTATGTGGGATATACGACGGATTTCAACAGAGCCACAGCACAGACCGCGCAGGAGGTCACGGAAAAACAGGTATTCCAGCCTGAGCGCAGAGAACTGGCGTGGATAATCAACAATAAGCTCCTTAATAGCTATAATTTCAAGTATGTGGAGGCGTACTTCCTTGAACCCAACATCAACAATCCCGACGATCTTGCAAAGCTGCTCACAATTTGCAACGCCGCAGGCGGCTTGACACCGAATAAGGCTAAACAGATAGTTTATTCGGCTTTTGGAGAGACCTCGGAGGACTACGAGGGCGACTGGGCGAACGAGCCTTTGGCGCGTTCACAGGCAGGGGAGAGCAAAAGCGAGGATAGCCCCGATATATCGGAGCAGCTTGAAAAGCAGATAGCCAAAGCCGCCGCGGAACACGACGACAATGTTGTTGCGGTAATGAAAGAGGTCAGAAACCTTTTAAAAAATTCTGAAAAGGGCTTTACAAACGGCGAAAAAGGGAGTATAATTAGTAAATGGTGCGAGGACGACCACCCGCGCGGTGATGATGGAAGATTTATCGAAAGCGATGGAAGCAGCGGAGCTTCTTCATCAACAGATAAGATAGACGATAACAGCGATAACAAGTCCGCGTTACAAGAGGCGTTAGACAGCGGCAAGATAAACACTAAGCTGAACAAAAACGCTCAAAGCAAACATCAGTTTAACTCACCGGCTTATAACAAGGCTTGTGAGAACGGAAAACCGCCAAGCTATTGTACTATCAAAAAAATGGAAATCCAATCCCTGATAAACAACTATCATGGTACAGGCAATATTCACTATGATGGAAATCAATTTAAGGAAACTATTGTATTTGATAAAGTCATAGGCAAGTTTTACGACCGTAATACAGGAGAATATTCCGATACGCGCTGCGGCACCATACATTATTCCAAAAACGGCACACATCTTGTGCCAAGCCACGATAAAGGAGAATAGATATGTGCTATCAGAAAGACGATTTATATACCTTTTTAGATAAGCGGGTTAAACTAACCACAACCGATGGAAAGGTATATACAGGCATAGTGGATAACTACGAAAGCGAGTCGGACAGCGGATCAGATGAAGAAGAATTATTCCTCACAACAGATGATGGAAAATTTCCGTTCATCGGACGCTCCCGTATTGCCGATATTGAGCTGGCATAACTGACAGACAATCGAATAAACCGGAAAGAGCAGGGCAATAGTCATGCTCTTTTGTTATTGCGGGAGGAAATATGTGCAATTGTGACAAGCTGCTGGCAGCGATAGACCGATATATCGCCAAAGCGGACGACGACCTCACCGAGCAGCTAAGGCTGGAGGGCTACGAAGCGCCCGCTGAAACCGTAAAACTCATATCGGAGATCGAGGACGAAGTCGCGGAGGCACTTGTTGCCGAGACAGACCACTATGTCAGAGCAGCCGCGGAATACTCAAAGAACGACCCCCGCGGCGCTCTTGACCTAAAGGAATTTTTCGGCAGAGGCTGGACGTCGTCTCACAAGAAAGATAAGCTCGCGGGAGCGCTTTACAGCATCTTCGGCAAAAAACTAACAAAATATATGCCGCAGTACATTCAGTATTATTTGCAGAAAAGCGACAAAGGCTTGAAATTTGTCAAAATGACAGAACGGACGACAGACTGGATAAATGGCTGGAGCAGAGAACTGGGGAGAAATGCGCAGCTTACCTCCGTAAAGCAGATCGAGGGTATACTCACAGAGGGTATTGAGCTTGGAAAGGGTATAGACTGGTTCGTAAAGCGCATTCGTGACGACGGCATACATAGCGAGTACTACCGCGCCCGCAGAATGGCACTTACGGAAGTGCTCCGACTGCACAGCGTAGCGCAGGACGAAGCCAGAATGCAAAGCCCCGCGGTCACAGATAAGATGTGGAGGCATACGGGCAATTACAGAAATGTTCCCAGAGATAATCATGTGGATATGGACGGTCAGATAGTGCCAAAAAACAAGCCCTTTAAACTTATCGGAAGAGACGGCGAGACCTACGAGCCACAATACCCAAGAGACGTTATTCTTCCGCCGGAGGAAAGCGTTAACTGCCATTGTCTGGCGCAGAATATCGTTTCGGACAAAATACTCGGATTGTCACTTGAAGAGCGTCAGCGCCTGCAGGCGGAAGCCATCGCGGAGATGGACAAGAAATGGGAAGATGAGCTCGACAGAAAAAATCGGGAAAGGTCGTTAATAGATATACAGCGCAGCAGTTTATAATTGCCGCGCTTTTTCATACCCTGTTAGCTTAACGGAAAGCAGCCCGACACAACGGCAGAAACCGAGTTCGACTCTCGGACAGGGAAAAAAACACTTACAAGGAGGTGATAAGGTGAAAAAAGAAAGGCATATAAACAAGGCGTTTGCCATATCCGACGCCCGGATATCGTTTGTCAGCCTGGTAGATAAGGCGGCTAACAAGCGGCGTTTCCTTATCACTAAGGCAGAGAACGGAACGGCTAACTTCGCGAGCTATGGGCGTATCATAAAAGCGGACGCGGAACATCATTATGTCACGGGTATAGTATATGAGCCTCTTGTGGAGGACACGGACGGCAACTATATTACCGAGGAGGAGATAACCAAAGCGGCTTACTGGTACGCTAAGAACGGTGACAAGGTGGACGTTCAGCACAGCTTTGAAGCGCTCCCCAATGCCTGCGTTGTTGAAAACTGGATAGCTAAGGCGGATTTCGAATGCGGCGGCGAGAAGATTACCAAAGGCACTTGGCTCATGACGGTTGAGGTCACCGATGAAAACGTGTGGCGGCAGATCGAAAAGGGTGAGATAACGGGCTTCTCTATGGGGGGAGTAGGCAATTACAGCGAGGAGGACGAAAATTTGGCTGATGTGAACAAATCCGATGAAAAGGTAGGACTGCTTGCAAAGCTCGCGGGAATGCTTGGAGTTGAAAAGGCTGCGGTAAAGAATATTTACAGCAGGCACAAAAAAGATAAGGATTTCTGGAGCGCGTGGGATTCTTTGCATAGCGTTCTTCACTCTGCCTATGATACCTTTGAGGATAATCCTCAAAAGATACGCGAGGCACTCTCGGATTTCAGCGAGATCATAACGGAGCTTTTGACGGGTGACGATAACATTATGAAGTCAATCGCGAAAAACGCTCCCGCCCCGTTGGAGAAATCGGGCAGAAAAATGTCCGACAAGAACAAACAGACCCTGAACGGCATTTACAACAGTCTCGGAGAGTTCTTAAAGTCTTTTGACGATAAGGAACACGAGGATACGGAGAGTAATGCCGAGGACAACAAGGAAACAGAGGAGGAAAAGGAATTGACAAAGACGGAATGTGAAGCGATCGTCAGCAAGGCGGTCACGGAAAAGCTCGCCGCGGCGGGAATTACAGCACCCGAAACCGACACGGAGCCTGTCGCAAAGGCACAGGAGGGCAATACCACGGCTTCAAGTGGCGCGGAGCTTACGGAGGACGCTATTGTCGGTATGGTTGAAAAGGCGATCAATAAGGCTTTGGCGGGAGGACAGCCCGCCGAGCCGCCCGTAACGCCCGAACAGGTGAACGAGATGATAACCAAAGCGGTAAATCAGAGGGTAAACGAGGTTCTCAAAGCCAGAAGCCTGCCGAGCAACCTTAACGCGGCAGCAGGAACCGTGGAAAGCAGACCCGAACCCCACTATATGCACGGAATTTTGTAAAATCAGGAGGATATGTAATGTTAGACAACAGAGAGATAATTAACAAGGCGGCAAACGAGACCATCACCACAGGCTCGCTCAACAACGGATTGCTCAATCCCGAACAGGCGCGAAAATTCCTGCAGCAGACCTTTGACGCAACGGAGCTTGGCAAGGTGGTTCGCCATGAGATGAGAACCGCTAAAACGGGAGAGATCGACAAGATCGGAATTGACAGCAGGATACTCCGCAAGAAAACGGAGAACGCCGACGACGGGTACCGCGCTAATGTAAAGACAAACGCGATCGAGTACGCGACTACGGCGGTTCGTCTGCCCTGGGAGATAACCGAGGAAACGCTTCGGGAAAATATTGAGGGGCAGCACTTCGAGCAGATAGTCACCGACCTTATGACGCGCCAGATGGGCATTGATACAGAAGACCTCTATCTTAACGGCGATGAGAGCGTATCTGCTACGCTTGACGGGGGCGGTAACAATCCCGATTATGATTTCCTTAAAATCAACGACGGCTGGATAAAGCAGATAAAGCAGGACGGACACGTCTTTGACGCTTCAAGCGCCGATCTCAACCTCGACCTGTTCTACAATGCTCTGCACTCTATCCCCAACAAGTATAACAACGGTAATCTCCGCTGGATAATGAGCCCGCATATGCGGCAGTCCTTTGAGCTTTTCCTACTTAATCAGGTCATAAACAAGGGCGGTATCGTTC
>CAJTMU010000088.1 GCA_910577365.1 uncultured Oscillospiraceae bacterium
GGAATTCATATCGGAAACTATCTTCTCAAAGTCGAGAATAAGAATGATCCTGTCCTTGAATTTGGCGATACCGGTAGCAATATTGTTTATGCCGTCGCCTGAAATGCGGGGCGGCTTCTCAATATCCTCCCATGAAATGCGCTGTATTCCCTTGACGGAGGACACGTGAAAACCCACGTCCATCTGATTAAAATGGCATATGATAAGTAAATCATGCTCGGGATCAGAGCTTTCCTTGTTGAGAACCTTATGTAAATCGATCACCGAGATAACCTTATCGCGAGGGGTGAATACTCCCTCAAATTCGGGTGGTGAATCGGGGACGGGAATCATCGGTTCATAGTTCATAATCTCAATGACCTTGGCGATATTTATGCCAAAGCTCTGCGCGCCCACCATGAATTCAAGCACCTCAAGCTCGTTTGTACCGCTTTCGAGGAGGATATTGTTTTCCATAGTCAAAGCTCCTTTTTCATTTTTTTGAGGACTAAAAAAGTCCATATTTTACCAAAACATAATAAGAAATTATGTCCTTGTTATATTATACAACACTCTTAAAAAAAAATCAACACATTTTGTAAAGTTTATCGTCATTTTTTAAAAATAGTTTAAAACCCGCTTGACAAGAGGGATAGGATATGGTATACTTAAATCAATGAAAATGCAAGGAGGAATTGTTATGGAATCCTATATTGCGGGGCTTTCCATGCAGATGGCTATGTCTAATATGCAGACCTCGCTTTCTGTTGGTATGCTGAAAAAGACAATGGACAGCGCTGAAGAAAGCATGGAAATAATGACCGAAATGCTTGACGCGAATATGCCGTCCCCCGACGGCAGGGGAACAGTGATGGATGTCCGTGCCTGAAAAAGAGATTCTGCCCTTAAGGGGGCAGAATTTTTTATATTAACAAATACAACTTGTAGAAAAAGTTACAGCAACAAAATGCTGACGCAGGAAATTTAAATAATTAAGCTTTAGATCAACACTTTATATAAGCTGAAATTAATAGAGCCTATTTTTGTTATTTTTCGTCTTTTCTCTCATTTTTGCGTAATCTTTACCGAAAATTTACTTTTTTCTTAACCAAAATCTTAACTCATTGCTAATATGATATAAATATAGAGTTAGCTTATCAAAACCGATAAAACAAGAAAACTTTCCTAAAAAAATCTTACAATATTGAAACAAGTATTGACAAGGCGCACGAAAAGTCGTATAATTAAATCGGTCGTATAAATAAGCCACAAAATCATCAAAAACGAGGATTAATAAAATGCCAATTGAAATAAATATGCTTTCCAGCGCGACAAATGTAAAAGGTCAGGGCGTCGGTTCTATGTATATGGAACAGGTGGGACTGATAAAGGAGATGCCGGACTGCTTCACAGTATTTGAAAACAACGTCAGACTATCTCCAATCACTCACTACCACACGGTGGATTTCAAATTTTTTCTTTCCAGACCGCTTCTGACTTCAAAGGGCGCAAGCGTAGGTTATGTACATATGCTGCCCGAATCCGTGGACGGCTCTCTAAAGCTGCCATGGCTTGTCAAAAAAGCGTTTTACAGCTATATGATATCATTTTACAAGGGAATGGATTTCCTTGTAACGGTAAACCCTTATTTTGTAGACGTTTTAAGTGACAAATACCATATTCCGCGTGAGCGGATAACATATATCCCGAACTTTGTTTCGGGAAAAGGCTTTCATAAAGTATCCACCGAAAAACGAGAGGAATTCCGCAGGAAATATAATATCGCACCCGATGCTTTTGTGGTAATGAGCGCGGGTCAGATACAGGTGCGCAAGGGTATCTTTGATTTCCTTAAAATGGCGGAGATGCTGCCAGATGTTACTTTCGTATGGGCAGGCGGTTTCTCGTTCGGATCAATCACCGACGGCTATAAGGAAATGAAAGCGGTTATGGAAAATCCCCCTAAAAATGTTATTTTTACCGGAATAATCGACAGGGAATATATGAATGAGATATTCAATATTGCCGATGTAATGCTTCTCGCTTCCTTTTCCGAGCTGTTCCCGGTAACAATTCTTGAGGGAATGTGCGTTCATCTTCCGATACTTCTTAGGGATCTGCCGATTTACAAGGGCATTCTTGCAGACTACTACCTGAAAGCCTCAGACGTTGACGGCTTCGTTTCCGAAATACAAAGGCTGAGAGCCGACAAGGACTATTATGCCGCCGCAAGCGCAATGTCTAAAAAGGGCAACGATTTTTACTCCAAGGACAATGTCGTAAAAATGTGGAAGGAATTTTACACACGCGTTTACGACGCTATTCCCGAAAAGAAGAGAAAAGCCCTTCCCTCATCAAAAAAACTCCGCGCAGAAAAATAAAAGTATGTTTGCAGGTATCATATCGACAATAAGGGGGGCGTGTGATTGAAAAGAAAAAATCTGATAAATCTTCTGATATGCGCTGCCGCCTTTATATTTATGGCAGTTTATATACTGTTTGTGGACGGAATTGACAATCTCCTTACCTCCATAGCGAAAATTAAGGTTGGCTTTCTGATTCTGGCAGTAGTGCTTATGCTGGTATATTGGATGATGGAAGCATGGGGTCTGCACGCGGCTTTGAAAGCTCTGCATCCTCGTCAGAAATTCCGAAAAACGCTGCTTGTGACAATGCTGGGGCAGTACTACAACTGCATAACGCCCTCCGCATCGGGCGGTCAGCCTATGCAGGCATTTTACCTGACACAGTTTGGAACACCGCTTTCGGACAGCATGACAGCACTGTTGAGTAAATTTATAGTATATCAGTTTGTATTGATTGTCTATACTGGCGCTGTTCTGCTGATACGCTTCAAGAAATTTACGGGACAGTTCGCACCGCTTATGATGATGGTGATAATTGGGTTTATCGTCAACGCGGTGGTCATCGCGCTGCTGCTTATGCTGGCATTCTTTAAAACACCCGTGAAAAAAGCCTCTCTATGGGGCGTAAAAGCGCTGGGAAAGCTGCATATCATAAAAGCCGAAAACATAGAAAATAAGCGCGATGAAATATCCGATATAATAGAAAAATATCACAGCAATTTCTGCTTTATCCGCACTAAGCCCCTGCTTCTGCTTAAAATGATTATTTATACCATTGTACAGCTTACCGCATATTTTTCGGTATCATATATAATTTATCTGGGATTCGGACTTTCTGAAACGGATTATTTTACCATTTTGTCATGCCAAGCGTTTGTAATGCTGGTTTCGGCGGTAGTGCCGCTTCCCGGAGCGGTTGGCGCAGCGGAAGGCAGCTATTCCCTGTTCTTTAAGGATATTTTTACGGGCGGCGGGCATTCCTTTGTTGGGATCTCGGTATTCATCTGGAGATTCCTGACTTTTTACCTTCCCATTATCATGGGGCTTGTGATATCGCCGTTTCTCGGAAAACTGACTAAAAATGTTCCGGCGGCAGACAATACAGCATAAAACACAAAACGAACCGCAAAAACGCGGTTCGTTTTGTGTTAAGAGGCAAATCGCCGTTTGGTATAAACGACAATTTATTCAATGGAGATAAATCGGCTTGTTTCGGCTTCCGGCAGGGTTTCCTTTTTAGGAACGCTCAGCTTAAGTGTTCCATCTTCAAACCTTGCCTTGATATCATCCTGCTTCAAAGCGCTCCCAACATAGAAGCTGCGGCTGAAAGAGCCGGAATAGCGCTCGCGGCGGATATATTTGCCGTCCTCGTTTTTTTCGTCGTTGACATAGCCGGAATTGGTGCTTACGGTAAGATAGCCGTCGTTAAGCTCTGCTTTTACGTTCTCTTTCTTTACTCCTGGCATATCTATCGTCAGCTCGTAACCGCCGTCCTTTTCCATAATGTCCGTTTTCATCATTCTGCTTTCCCTGCTTGTTATGGGCGCTCCGAAGAAGTCATCAAAAATATTATTGGTTCTGAATACGCTTGGCATCAACATAAATCATTACTCCTTTACTTATAAATTTTCCCGCGCCTCGCGGACTTCACTTTGCGAATTTTATATCGGCTTTCCGCGAAAACTCCGCATAAATTCTTTAAATAACTGCGGAAAATTTTCCGCGCGGCAGGCACATTGTTCTTTCTAAACAGTGCACCGCATTTTTATAATATATTATGCCGCTTTTATGTTCTGAATATACTATATCACAACTTTTTAGCACTGTCAACCCAAGAGTGCTAATTTTCTCTTTCTTTTCATTATTTTCACGTTTATTTCGGGATAATGACAACAAATCTCTGGTCTGCAATAAAAAAACAAAAGATTTGACTGATAAATTAACATTTTATAAATTAATTATTTAAGTTATCGGAGGATAGCAAAATGAGTTTATTCAAAAAATTACAAAAGTTAACAATTCAGATAACTTGAGTTATAATATGGGAATCTGCCGTCTGCGCAAACAAAAAGCAACCTTTCTTCACCAGAGCATGATGTGAATGGAATAGGAAGCAATGTTAGTGTTCCATATGCAATATTGGAAAAAAGGAGCGCCAAAGCGTGGAGCTGTTTCGATTCGCGGGAACATATGTCAATTTGGGGACAAATATTGTCGGTCAGATAACAAAATTGCAGGGCTGCAAGGTCAAAGTAATATATAATCCGACAAAGCCAAAAATCGCAAAGGTCATTGAATGAAAATCAATAAAAACGCTTGACAAATCGCCAAAGTCATGATATAATGTTAACAATAATGAAAGGCAGGTGAATGACATGAAAAAATATATTTGTCCTTTTCGGGAATATCTGTCATTCGCTTTTGCCGCTTAACGCGCTCAACGCGGCGTTGCAATACGGAAATCAAGGCGTTCCCGATGAGGGAACGTCTTTTTTGAGCGCGTTAAGGAGAATTTATGTACAAATTGTATTTTACGGAAGTAACGAATGAAAACCGCGCGGATTTTCATCGGCTGAGCATTACCGTCAGCGACCACCTTACCCGTAAGCTGGCAGCGGAGATCGCAGCGGCGCAGTGGCAGCGCGCGGAATGTTTGAGCTGGGTCGTGAACATACTCTACGACTATAAGACCAAAAGCGACGCTTTCAACGTTATCGCGAGAGCGGACGGAGAGGTCATCGGGCGGCTTCAATGCCTGCAAAGCGCGAACGAGCCGCGGCTCTGGTATTACGGGGATCTTTTTGTCAAGCCCGCGTTACGCCGCCGCCATATCGGAGAACGAATGCTGCAAACGGCGCTGGAAACGCTTTGCGACAGAGGCTGCCGCACGCTGCGCTGTTATGTGGAGCCGGACAATATCCCGTCGCTGTCGCTCCAGCGCAAGCACGGCTTTTCGGAAAAGCCGTTTCTGCCGTTCGACGAGATCGTAAACGAGGGCAGGCTGATGTTCGAGAGAGAGCTTTGCGCCTTTGAAGCCGTCCGCGCGGACGAGGAGGACGCGCGCTATATCTGTGAGGCTTATGAAAAGAGCGCCGCGGAGCTGCACGGCAAAAAGCTCGACAAACAGGGCTGCCGGGACTTTTTCAGGGAAATAAAAGAAATGCTTGTGCACAATGACCACGATGAGGAAAATTTCCTTATTTATCTGGGAGCACTCCCCTGCGGCTGGTTAAAAGTCAACGGCTTGCAAAGCGGCGATACAGGGTGGATATCCATGCTCGCCATCGAGCCGAATTATCGCCGCCGAGGCGCTGGCAGCTTTGCTGTAAATTTTGCGTTAAATTTTATGGCTCAGTATGGAAAGAAAAATGTTAAAATTCATACAACCGAGGATAATATTTCCGCGCAAGCGTTATATGAAAGCTGCGGTTTTTCCGTCTGCGAAAGCTATCGCGGCATTTCCGGCGACGGAATGGACAGGACGTATCTTACGCTGGAAAAAAATATAAATTAATGTGCAAAACGCCAAATTTTTATCCAAAAAATGTGCAGGTTGCATAAATACATAAAATTACCATTGATTATTATTTTAAAATAGGTTACAATATATAAGCAACAAAGTTAAGCAACACTGTGGCTTTTCTCAGGTGTGAATTATTTTTTAAGGTGATATTTTTATGTACAAGGCGGTTCTTTCCAAAAAGGAATTATCGGAACAGAAGGATTTTTTTGAGTGTGTGGAGGACCTGCTCAGGGACAAAAACATACTTCAGCTTCGTAACTTTGCCCACCACAGCGGTACGACAAGATTTCAGCACAGTCTGAACGTTTCATACTATAACTTTCGGCTGTGCAGATTTTTAAGGCTTGACGCAAAATCGGGCGCCCGTGCGGGGCTGCTGCACGACCTGTTTTTCTACGACAGGCAGGAGCACGAACGCGTAAAGGGCGAAGGCTGGCACGGTATCGGACACCCCAAAATAGCTTTCTTCAATGCCTGTGACTTATTTTCGATAAATCAGATCGAGGGCGATATGATAGTAAACCATATGTGGCCGCTGTCGCCGCGTTTTCCGCGGTATCGCGAAACCTATGTTATAACCTTGGTCGACAAATTCTGCGCGGTAGCGGAGGTCATGACCTACTTCTTATCAGTGGGATTCAGGGGATTCCGGCTTGCCGAAACTTTTGCGCTTGCTTTGCTTATCCGAATGACGCTTCATTAAAAATATTCCGCACGGAGTTGTTTTCGTGCGGAATTTCCTTTGCCTTTTTACGCAACCGCGTGTTGCTTGACCGCAGGCGCAAAATAAGATATAATAAAGTATGGAAATCAAACATTACTAATTTTTATAAAGGAGCAATTGCAATGACCACTTGTGAAGTACTTAAAAAGGTTCGGGAAAACAACAAACTTACTCAGGACGAAATGGCTGAAAAGCTGTTTGTGACACGGCAGGCAGTGTCGCGCTGGGAAAATGGCGAAACGGTTCCCAACACCGAATCGCTTAAGCTGATATCAAAGACCTTCGGCGTTTCGGTCAACACACTGCTCGGCTCACCCAGACATCTAATATGCCAGATGTGCGGAATGCCGCTGGACGATGACGGAAATATATGCCGCGAAACTGACGGGGAGCTTAACGAACAATACTGTAAATGGTGCCGCAGCAACGGTGAATTTATGTACAAATCGCTTGATGACGTGGTGGATTATCTTGCGGAGCATATGCACGGGGAGCATACCGTTGAGCAGGCGCGGGAATATTACCACAGCGAGCTTTCCAAGCTTGATCACTGGAAAAATCAATAATTAATAAAGCGTATTCGTATTATCAGCTGCACTTGCTGTTAAAACGCGAATGCGCTTTTCCGTTTTCTTTAACGCATATTTTCAAAAATATTTGACATAAGATTATTGTCGTTTTTTATATTTTACTAAACCCTTTTTGTGTAAAACAACGAATTTTTGACTTTATGTGACACTATATTGACATTATTATCAATTTATGATATAATAATCGCAAAGAATATAAACACCTTTCACAAATATTATTTGATATCTGACTATTGTGGTTTGATGGTTTTTTATGATCTGAAGCATAAAATTTTTTCGGGAAATCCGGAAAGTTTTCTCTTGAAAGTTATTTTTTCACTTGCGGCACAGAAATGCCGCTTCCTTTAAATTCGGAATGGGTATAACCACACAATCAGCTTGTGCGGCTCAGAATTTATATAAAGTGCTGATATAAGCAAATTTATTTAAATTTAAAGTTTTTTGACCCGACTGAGTAAGCATCACTCTGCGGAGTTTTTCACAAAGTGCAGCATACCTCATTAAACATTTACTTTATTCTTGCGGAAAACCTTGCTCTGTATTGCTGACTTAGGCTCTCTCAAAATTTCCTGTGTCAGCATTGCGCTGCCATGACTTTTTCTACAAGCTGAACCGCAAAATTAGCCGTGAGGCTATTCCTAATATATAGTGTATTGTAAAATTTTTGGAGGAAGGTAAAGGGATATGATTCAGGTTAATGAAAGCAAGTGTATTGGCTGCAATGCGTGCATAAGAACTTGTCCGGTTCCGAACGCAAACCATTACGACGGCGGAGTTGTGCACGTAAATACCGATGAATGCATTCAGTGCGGTGAATGCGTTAAGTGCTGCCAACATGGGGCGCGCTACTTTACGGATGACCTTGAAGAAGTATTGAGCATAGCTAAGACTAACAGGGTATCACTTATAGTCGCACCTGCCATCAAAACTGCTATGGACAGCAAATGGCGTCACGTTCTTCAATGGCTTAAGGAAAACGGGATACACGAAGTGTATGACGGCTCGTTCGGCGCGGATATCTGTACATATATGCATATCCAATATCTGCAGCGCAATCCCGGAAAAAAGATAGTTTCACAGCCCTGCGCTGCTATCATCAATTATGTGGAGAAGCACCGCCCGGAAATGATCCCGCATATGTCGCCCGTTCAGTCACCCCTTATGTGCAGCGCGATTTACATAAGAAAGTATCTTAAAAACAACGATATTCTGGTTGGTCTTACCCCCTGTCTGGCAAAAGGCGATGAGTTCAGGAATACGGGAATCGTAGGATACAATGTCACTTTCAGGCGTCTGTCGGAATATATGAACAAGCACGGCGTTCAGCTTCCCACAGGATACAGCCAGTTTGAGTTTTCGGATATCCGCGGCTTTGACGGCGCGTTCTACCCTATTCCCGGCGGACTTAAGGAATGTCTCAGAATGTATTGCCCCGAATTGTCCGTTTCCACCTCCGAGGGCGTAAATAAGGTTTACGACGATTTCGAGATATACCTCAACACCGATGTGTCGAGGCTTCCCGTAGTATACGACGTACTATCGTGCGAATTTGGCTGCAACTCTGGTGCCGGCGCGAGGGAGGATTTCAACACATTCAATGCATACGACATCATGATAAACGCCAAGAGCTGGGCTAATCAGCGCAAAAAATCGGAGAGATTCCACGCCAATGTTTTCAAGACACTGAAGCTTGAGGACTTTATAAGGGAATATAGGAATCGTTCGGTTTCATCCATGCCAACCCAAGCGGAAATCAACAATATATTCAACCTTATGGACAAACACACCGATGCGGACCGCCATATCGACTGTCATGCCTGCGGCTACAAGAGTTGTCTGCATATGGCAAAGACTATATACGCGGGAAATAATACTCCCTCTAACTGCATAGTCTACGAGAAAAACCAGATGATAAAGATGAAAGCGGAAGTTGAAAAGCAGCACGCCAGCCTGCACGACGCGGTGCGCGAGATACAGCAGTCGCTTTCCATGCTTAACGAAAGAATACAGCCCATCGCTGCGTCGGCGTCGGATAACTCCGTGAAAAACTCCAACATCAAGGAAGATATGAGCGCGCTTAATACGGATATGGAAAATATTCACTCCAAGGCGGGCGAGATTGTTGATTCCGTATCCGAGATAGGCATAAGTCTGAACGAATACAACAAGATACTGCTTAAAATCAAGAACATCTCCGAGCAGACCAATATACTCGCCATCAACGCGTCTATTGAGGCGGCAAGAGCCGGAGAGCATGGAAAAGGGTTCTCGGTGGTCGCCAGCGAGGTAAGAAATCTCGCAGTTAAGTCCTCCGATACCCTTAAGGAAGCGGAGGAGCACACCAACCAGATACTCTCCAATATAAGCGGTATAAAAACCGCCTCTGCGGCGATAATGGACGAGGTAAACGAAACCCAGACGGGAGTTGCGCGCACAGACGAGGCGGTGGA
>CAJTMU010000089.1 GCA_910577365.1 uncultured Oscillospiraceae bacterium
CGCAACCACATGATAAGTATACGCTAGCGATATCGACGCTGTAAGACCGTCGGTTTCGGTAAACACAAGGCGGAAGCTGTCGCAATCCCTGAAAGCAAATGCCGCTCCTGTTCCGTTATCGGTTATTATCGGGTCGACAACTTCTCTGCGGGTCTGGAACTCAACTTCACCGCTTTTGTTCTCAACAAGCGGATATACGTTCTGAGCCGCTACCACCGCTCCGTTGGTTATACCCGCGGCAAGCCCCATATTCCTGTAAACATATTCGGTTTCGGCAGGCTCTCCGTTATCCTTTAACCCGTTATACACGCTGCCTGAGAGCACATAGGTGGATTCATCTATCTGCTGCAGATCAAGTGCGAAAACAGGAGCGTAAATTATATCCTGATATGTCGCGAGTATCCGTGTCAGCTCGTCCACAGGGACACTGTCCTCCGCGGTGCTGCTCATGGTAGTTACGATCTCACCCAACACCTCATCGGCACTCAAATCGGTGGTGTATATCCGCGTGATGTAATTGCGGGACGATTCCTGGCTGGAAATATCACCGCAGTATATCATCTGCTCTGTGTTAAGCACCAGTATTAAATATCCCACAAGCGACGCGGCAAGCAGTACGACCAAAATTATTCCTATAACTAATCTCATAATATCCCCCTTCGGCGCGGTGTTATCCTGCCGCCCCTTTCTTTAAAGACAATATAAATTAGTGTCCCAGTCGGGCACATACGGATGATGCCGCATAAACATACGGTATTTTTTGTTCATTTCATATATTTTCAGCGGTATCACGAACATATCCTCGTTTCGGTGGTACAGCGCCACATTCAGTTTGGGATGACAGCGGACGATAGTTTCCCTGCTGCCCTCAATCGCCTGTATCTCACTGCCCTCAACGTCATATTTGATATAAGTGATGTCCCCGCCGTGAAGCATTGTGTCCAGCTTCATCATCTTTATTTCACGAAATCGTGCGGGATTGTAATCAGAGCCAACCTCCGGAACAGCCCGCGAGCTTCTGCCCGCCCTTAGGCTGAACATCATCGATGTATCCTCGTTCCAAGCACCGACATTATATGCCTCCAACATCGCCGAACCTATCATGTAAAGCCTTCTTTTCAGCTTGTGATAGTTCTTCATGTACGGCTCCATAGCGTACATTTTCTTAAACTGCATTGATGTTTCGTTCAGAAACTCTACCAAGGTGTCGCCGTTATAAGCGCCCAAATCGGCGTATATCTCCTCAACACCTATCCCCAGCAGATCAAATTTCTCCTCCGACGGGGTTTCACAACCGCGGAGATAATCAAGTTTGCCGCTTATTTTATAGCGTATCACTGACTCGAATACTTTTCTTGACTGCTCGTCCTCAAGAAGCTCGTAGCTCTGCTTAAACTCGCTTTTATGTTCCCTCGCGTATTCGGGGGTAAACAATCCCTCTCCAACTACTGGAACGTTCGGGGCATAAAGCTCATGCCGTTCCGCTATTTCATATATCTGCTCCAGCACGCCGGGAAGCTGTGTTCCAAAACAAAGCAGTATCAGAAAGTCATCGCCGTACAGTTCTTCTATTTCGGACAGATTTTTTACACGGAAGCCAAGAAAGCTGTGCCCTCGCACAAATCCATCGCTTGCCATAACGTCAGCGACCTCCGCGCCGATATCGTCAAGAACAGACTTTATCTTCTCGGCGCCGTCGCCCATTCCATATAATACGATTTTCTTTTTGGTCTGCTTCAGATAATCCCACAGACCACTCTGGATATCATCAATAAAAAAACTCATCGTACTCTCCTGTTAAAGCATTTTTATTCTCTCCGCATCCCTTACGCACTCTACAAAAACCTCGGATATCTTCTCACTGTTAAGACCGTATTTCTCCGCAAATTTATCCACAATATCCCAGTTGCCTTTTTCATAATTGAAAGCCATTTCAAACACGTCGCTGTAAGCGCCGCCTTTTCGCATAAGACCGTTTTTGATTTCATCGGCAAGTGGGAATTCCTCAAGCGTCTGCTCAAGCTCTTTTTCGCCGACGTATGTGATCATTGACAGTAAGCCCATCAGATAAAACGATTCTCCCTCCGCTTCAATCGATGGAATAAGCTGCGAAAGTGCGCGACAGAATTTCGCCATAAGCACCGACAGTCTCATGACCTCAACATTGTCGTTTTGCGTTATACGCTGCATTCCCATCAGGTATACCCACTCGCGCAGATAGTCAAGCCCCAGTATGACCAGCGCCTGACCGATAGAGCTGACCCTGTTCCTCACCCCGAAATAAACCGAGTTAATAAGCCTAAGAAGCCTCTGGCACATAGCCGTATCCCTTGAAATGACCTCCACGATATCCGCTATCTCCGGTTCGGGCTGCGACACAAGCTGCATAACCTGCATAAAATTGATGGGCAGCGGCTGAATACTGGTGCGCGACATTATCGTCGGTCTGGCAAAAAAGTACCCTTGGGTAAAGGTACAGCCCAGCTGCTTGGCATATTCATACTCCTCACGGTTTTCAATTTTCTCTGCCAGCATCAGTTTGTTGCAGTAGCGGCAGATATAAGCGGTTTCCTCTATTGCCTTCTGCGATGTTCTGAAATCTATCTTTACAAGGTCGCCCATCTGAAACAGTTCACTGTAAGCGTTCTCATACTCGAAATCGTCCAGCGCGATCATATATCCGCGCTCCTTAAGCTCTTGACAGGCATTAAGGATATCCTCGTCCATCATCTGATTTTCAAGAACCTCGACCACCAGAATATCAGGCGATATCATATGGGGAACCCCATGTTTAAGCAGATTTCCGGTAAAATTTATAAACGCGCGGGCATTTCCTATTATATTGCGTACGTCCAGCCCAAAAAAAGCATTGGTGACCACGTCGGCGGTGGATTCGTCGCCGCTTATGCCTGTATAGCAGTTATCCTTGGCATTGCTTCTGTAAAGAAGCTCATAGGCATATACTTTGTCGTCCTCTCCAAAGATAGGCTGACGCGCCATATAAACGTCCATGCTCTCACACTCCTTAAATCGGAATTTGCTTCGCACGTCATATCCGGTAATGGTACTGCGGTAAAGTACTGCCGCACAACCGCCGCAGTTAAGATACATATTCTTAACAATAATTATACAATAAAATACGTTTTTTTTCAAGCGTTTTAGTGAAAAAAGAAAAACACAAGGTTTTTTGTGAATATCTAACAAAATATACATTAAAACTTTGTAAATTATGTTTTCTACACATTATTATGACGTTTTAAGAGGGGGACAGTCTGTATATAAATTGTTGGCTCAGAGCAGGCTTATTTAAATTTAAAATTTTCTTGCACCACGTGCCACACTTGACGTGGCTTTTTCCGCTTCGCAGAGCAAACCGCGCAGGCTCTTGTAAATAATTTCTTGCAGGTATTAAGTTGCTGTAACTTTTTCTACAAACTAAATGCCGCCACAAAGGGCGGCATTTAATGTTAAAGATTTTTATTGAGCGACTGACCCGTAGCCCTGCCAACAACCGCGCTGTTGTAATAACCGATTTTCTGCTTGGTCTGCCGCAGCTGTTCAAGCTCCTTTCTGGAGTCCTGATGCTGATTTCTGAACTGCTCGGAAATGACTCTGTCCTTATCCAAGATACGCTGCTTTGCAACGGCAATGTTGCTCTGAAGCCGCTGCACCCTTCTGTGAGGATCGTCCAGCACCGCCGAAACGTAGCAGCCCCTTACAAGGTTTTTCAGCAGTTCACGCTCGTCGCCCATCTCAAACTCAACAGCTCCGTCCAAATCTTCCTTAAGCATGTCAAGCGTTTCAATAAGCTCATTGCGCGCTATCAAACCACGCTGAAGCGTTTCCAGGTCGGCGTTTACCATGGTATCCGTTTCTTTTTCGTATGTCTGAAGCGTCTGCAAAATCTGCTCCATTATCTCAATTACTTTCTCACAGCCATACAGCTCTGCCATAGTAAATCCCCCCTTCACGCCTGCCGTTTTATGGTATTTTTATATTATATAGGTTTTCGCTAAAAATGTTACCAAATCTGCTGAAAATTTTTTATACAGAAAGGAAACATTTAAAATCTTTTCTGCCGTGCCGACTTTATTCGTGCGGCAGCGGAATAGGCATAGCATTCGTCTGCCCCTTATTACGCACTTTCAATTTAAGCCGGCGCGGCAAGTCAAAGTTTTCTGTAATCAAATGAGCTATTTCTTGCCCTTTTCCTGAGCCTCTATCTCCTCTTTGGTCATCTGGCTTATCTGTGTAAAAGCGTCGCGCAGATCAGCTATCATGGGGATAATCTTTTTGATCTCGGTGCAGTCTTTATGAATGTTTGCGTTTATCATTTCCTTATAAAAGAAAACATAAAGCTGTTCGAGATTATTGGAGATAGGAATGGACATATCCAGTGACTCACGCAGTGCAGAAATGCACTCCTGAGCCTTAAGGAAAGCCTCATTCGCCTTGGCGTTGTCCTTCTTTTCCTCAACGCAGCTTACGCCGATAGCAAGCTGGCGCTCAATTTCCGCATAGAGCTTTATAACCACTTCAACGGGAGTCATCGTGGAAACAGAGGACTTTTTATATGCCGAATAGGGATTTACCATAACTCTCCCTCTCCTTCCGCCGATTATCCGTTAGAACCCGTTCCCAGATAGCTTGCAAGGTAGTTGCTCTGGGAGTTAAGATCAGACATAGCGGATTCAAGATTTGTAAATACCTTCCACCAATATTCCTCTTTGGACGTATATTTCTCCTGTAACTGCTTGATGCGCTTTGTGATAGTCTGCATCTCGTTATACATGGTGTTCTTGGTAGAAGTAAGGCCAGTAGCAAGTCCCGCCTTGCGCACAAGCGAACCCGGATCTCTGCTGTTTGTTCTTATGGCGTCATCAAAGATGTCACTTGCCTTCTTCATAATGCCGTTTTCACTGTCAGTGAACAGTTTCTCAATGGCATCAGCATGATTCTCAAAAGCTGCTTCAAACACGTCTTCGTCGATCTCAAGCTTACCGTGAGCAGTGTAATCGGCCGAGGTCTTGATGCCCAAATTAAACAGACCGAAGCGTGTTCCGTCGTCCAAAGTAACGCTGCTGTAAAGCGCTGTACGTATTTTGGACATAACACCCGCAATTGTTGAATCGTTGTAAACAACGCCTGCCTTTGCGGCTTCCTCCCACTTTTCAATCTGCTCAGTGGTCATTTCTTCCTTTTCCGCGTCTGTAAGAGGCTCATAATAGTTGTCCTTGCTGTCCTTCTTGCGGGCAGTGCCGATGTGACCGTATACATCATCAATAAGCTGATTATAGTCCTTTACAAAATCCTTGATAGACTGCTTTACATCATCGTAGCTCTTCTCTATTCCTACATTATATACCTCGCCCAGCTTAACGGTATCGTCAAAGCTGAATGTGGTTCCGTCAACGGTAAAATCATTGGAGTTATGATAAATCTCCTCGCCGTTTACGTTGATTATTGCGTTCTGACCGGCGGTGAAGCCTATGGTGTTACCGCTGTCATCGGTAAGACCGAGTGCCTTGGTAATATCATTGCCCTCAATCTTGATAGACCCGCCGTTACCGAGGTCGTTGGCGGTCATTTCAAATTTGTTGGAGAGGTTGGAGAATGTCAGAGTAACTCCCGCGCCGCTCTTTTTTACAGCGGTAATAAGGTCGTTTATGGTGGCTTCCCTGTCAACACTTATCTCCTTGCCGTTAAGCTTGAAGGTATACTCGCCCTCCTCACCGTTTCCGGCAATTCCCATTGCGGAAAGCTTGGTAGAACCGCTGTACTTATTGGAAGCTCTGCCCTTTGTAAGGCTGAGCGTACCGCCCGAGGTGGCCGTTACCGACAGGTCGACGCTCTTGCCGTCCTTGGTAGCCGTCATATATGATTTATCTATATTAAAGCTTATTCCCTCTGACTTGAAAGCAGCGTTAGCCTTAATAACAATCTGTTCGGAGTTATAATCCTTAGCTGCCTGCGTGCTGGTATATGCAAATTTGTCCAGATCCTCCTGCGAAACCTTATCCGCATTTGTAAGGTTGTTCTCCTTCTTGTAGGCAGCAAGCTTAAGGCTGTTGTAGAGAGCAAGAATAGTTTCATTGCCCGCCTCATCCTTACTGTCAAAGAATGTGGAAGCAAAACCATTGAAAGACACGCTCTTTATAACACCATTCACTTCGATGGCAATGGTGTTTTCTCCTGTAACAGCGCTTTGCGCAGCAATAGCGACCTTACTTGAGGGCTGTGCCAGACCGAAGTTACCGGTTTTTTCGGTAATAGTTGCGGTCGCGTTTCCGCCGACATCAAACTCAATTTTTCCGTCTGCGTTCAGTTTTCCTTGGATAAACCATTCCTTGCCGTTTGCGTCTACCGCGCCCTGAACGCCCGCGCCGCTCTTTCCGGAATATCCGAAATCCTCCTGAAGCGACTTGTTAAGGGCCTCAACCGTATCCGCCTTGAATTTATCCATATCTATTTTGCCATCGGTTTCCGCCGCGGATACTTCAAAGGAAACGGTCTTGGTAGCGCTGCCCACCTGAACGTCCAGCTCAAAGCTATATTTTCTTGTGACAGTTCCGTCATCGGCGGTTTCTTTCTTATACTCCGATGTGTCAGCCGCTTTTGCGAGATCAAGTGAGAAAGCGCCCGATTTTAAAACAGCGCCCTCAGCTTTCGCAGCGGTAGCCAGCTGATTCACGCTTATTTTGTAATCCCCGCCGATAGAGGATGATGTGGTGGTGACCTTAAGCCCCATCGCATCCTTGCCGCTGGTAGTGTTGGTAATAGTACTGCTAAACTGATTGAACTTGGTAGGGCTCATCAGATAGCTGTCCTTGTTCAGAATGTTAAAATACTTATTCTTGAAAGTGGTCAGCTTATCTATAACGTCACGGTACGCCTCCTGCTGCCAGGTAAGTGTTGTAAGCTTTTTCTGCTGATTATCAATTTTGGTCTGATAGGATTCCATCATGCTCTTGATGATGCTTTCCGTATCAAGACCCGAATTCATGCCGCTAAAGCGGATCTGACTGCTTGAAGCCATTTACTTATCCTCCTGATTATGTGATTTCAGAAGCGCGTCGATCCCGATATTTGAAACGTGTGCCGACTGCTCATTGGTCTTCTGTGTTTCCTTAAGCTCACTTCTGATTATTTTTATTTCTTTGGGAGCATTTACTCCGATCTTCACCTTATCTCTGGTGATCTCAAGCACCGTTATTTCGATGTCGTCGGATATTAAAATGCTTTCGTCCTGTTTACGGGTAACTACCAGCATATCAACCCTCCTCGGAATACACGGGGCATTTGAAATCATAATGTTCCGTAAGAATTACCTGTGCCGCAATATTATCCCTTAAGTTTACAACTATGGGACATCTTAAATTTATGGTCGTTTTTCTGTAATCGTCGGGAACTATTGCCACCGCAAGCATGATGTGAGGGGTATCTTCGTCCATATTCAAAAGCTCCTGCTCCTCGTCGGATATCTCAAAACGGTAATCGGGACAGACCAACGTCGGGTCATACACCACAAAGCAAGGCTCAGCGCCCTCCACTGACTGAAGCCACATAGGGTATTTTCCGTCCCCTATAGGACTCAGCAGCGCATACCGCTTTGTCTGCTCAAAACCGATGATCCCCTCCGGAAAGGTTATAATTGTCTTTTCATCAATTTCAGCCTCTCCGAAATCTCTGGTAATAATCTTCATAAATTCACACGCCGAAAACGGCGGCTCCTTTCCCGCAATATCATGCCTTTAGATCTATAACAGGCGGATCGTAATTCGGATTAGCGCTTACGGGGAAATAGATTGGATCGCCCGTGTACTCTATCTCCACGCGCGGGAAATCCTTCACTATAAGCTCTACGCTGCCCGGAATAAATTCCATCGGAAGCTGGGGCGTAACGTCCCAGTCGATTTCCTGCGAACCCATCTGATACTCTATATTGAGGGTTCCCTCGTCAAAGGTGATATCCGCTCCCTCCTTGGGCAGAAACTCCATAATCGTTTCAACGGTTGCCCCTGCGCGCACATTCTGCAGGGCTATTTCCGAAGCCTTAGCACCTCTGGCAAGCATATCGCCCTCCGCAGCAACCCGTGCTGTGCCTTGAAAAGCGAGCGAAAATCCCTCGTTAGCTTTCTGTTTAAGCATATCAGCATCGTTCATATGCCCGAAACCAAGGCTCTTTCTCGCTTCATAGGTGTCAATTTTCAGCTTCAGAGGCTCTGCTTCCATAACATAACCTCCGTTTTTTGTGGAAATATTCACCTTTGGCTGCCTGTCGTCGGGATATTCAAAGGTAGCATTTGTCACCTTTATCTCGATCTTTATAGGGATCGTGGTTATTTGCAGCAAATTAGGGTTCAAAACCAACACCTCCTTTTTTGATTTTTGAACTATTTCACAACAGCAGTGTTTGTTTTCCGCATCATGCACACAACGCCGCTGTCGGTATTTGCTTTAATTTATCCTGAGCCGCCTTTTTCGGCTTGTCAAAATCCTCCTGAATACGGACAAAAAGCACATTATCCGCGTATACCCACAGCGGGCGGATTCGGCGATTTCTTCGCGCTAAGCCGCCCTATGCTGTTTAAATGTAGTTGAAAATGCTGTTACCTATTGTCATTGACGACATTTGCAGGCAGGCATTATAAATAGCCTCAAACTGCTTAAGCAATGTGATCTGATATTCCGGGTCAACAGCTTCAAGGTCGTCTTGACGCTCCTTGAGATTAGTATCGCGAACCTCAAGACGTTCAAGGTTAAAGTCGATAAAATCTTCCGAGCAGCCCATGTCAGCTATCTTTATCAGAAGGTTCTCTCCCGCATTTACTATTCTGTCGATACAACCGTTAGCATACTCTATGTCGCCGTTTCTCAGCGCCTTTGCCGCATCAAGTGTAAGCTGAATATAGTTGTTGGAGAAAGTCCTCTCACGTTCTGTCTTAAGCTCGGTTGTGGACTGCGCTTCGGTAAGCAGCTTTACATTGGGGTCATCGCTGCTCACTGCGACCTTTTCGCCATTAAGAGTTATGCTTCCGTCGGAGGCTATCTGAAGCCCGTCAATGTTCAATTTGTCAAGCTCGTCCTGAATAGCCTGAATATTGCCCTCTTTTGTCAGAGCGTTTGTAAAGGTTATCTCATGCTCGTTGCCGTCAATCGTCAGCTTGAATTTGCTTGTAACGGTATTACCCGCAGCATCAGCATCCTCAGCCGCCTTAACCAAGGCATCGGGGTCAAGACCAACAGTCTTGTTTACAAACGAACCGGCATCTCTGAGCCTTACCTCATAGCCCTCCGCAGTAACGACACCGTCTTCGCTCATTCTCGGAACAGCGTCACCAGTAAACTCTTTCGCCAAA
>CAJTMU010000090.1 GCA_910577365.1 uncultured Oscillospiraceae bacterium
TATGACCGATTGGCTCAAGCACCAGCTTGAGGTGTATTTTCTGGAAAACCCCGACGAGGCGGTTAAAATTTCGGAGCGTGTGATAATAAACAAGCGCTCCCGCGAAAACGCGGAAAAGGTGCGCTCAACCTCTATCGCAAATCTCACCGCGAAAATTGACCTCACAAACCGCATAGACAAGTTTGTGGACTGCCGCAGCAAGGACGTTTCCCGCCGCGAGGTGTATATAGTGGATGGAGATTCGGCGCTCGGGTCGGTCAAGCTGGCGCGGGACGCAGAATTTCAGGCGGTGATACCCGTAAGGGGAAAGATACTGAACTGCCTTAAGGCGAGCCACGAGAAGATTTTCAAAAGCGAGATAATCACTAATCTTATAAAGGTTCTGGGCTGCGGAGTTGAAGTGAAGTCCAAGGCTAACAAAAATCTTAATTCGTTCAGCCTTGAAAATCTGCGATGGAACAAGGTGGTCATCTGCACCGATGCCGACTACGACGGCTTTCAGATAAGAACGCTGATACTCACCATGATACAGGAGCTTTGCCCCACCCTTATAGAGAAGGGCTACGTTTATATTGCGGAATCTCCGCTATACGAGATAAATACCAAGGATAAGACCTATTTCGCTTATACCGAGCCGGAGAAAACGAAAATTCTCGGCATGATAGGGGAGAAGAAGTACGATATCCAGCGCTCAAAAGGACTTGGCGAGAACGACCCCGACATGATGTCGCTCACCACGATGAACCCCGATACCCGCCGCCTTATCAAGGTGACGCCCACCGACGCAGAGCGGACAAGAACAATGTTTGACGTTCTTCTCGGAAACGATCTGGAGGGTCGCAAGGATTTTATAAGGGAGAACGGCAGCAGGTATCTTGACGCTGCGGATATAATGTGAATTTTTGCGGCGCGGAAAATCTCGCGCGGCAAGGCGGCGTGAATACAGGCTCAGTGCTTAGCCCACTCAGGAAATTTTTAGCGGGATCATTAGTAATCATATTTTCCGCAAAACGGGAAATAGGTTTACTAAGGCGGGGCGCATAAAATTTCTTTAAAATAAGGAGTAAACCGAATTGAAGAAAAAACCGATAAAAAAGTCCGACAAAAAGCAGAGCGGCGCTTATATAGAGGGTTCGGGAACGGTCGTTGAAACGGATATAGTCACCACTCTTGAAGAAAACTATATGCCGTACGCAATGAGCGTTATCGTTTCGAGGGCGCTGCCCGAAATAGACGGCTTCAAGCCCTCGCACAGAAAGCTGCTTTACACAATGTACAAAATGGGTTTGCTGAATGGCGCGAGGACGAAATCCGCGAATATCGTCGGGCAGACCATGCGGCTCAATCCCCATGGTGACGCGGCAATTTACGAAACCATGGTGAGGCTGGCGAGGGGAAACGAGGCTCTGCTTCACCCCTATGTGGACAGCAAGGGTAATTTCGGCAAAGCATATTCCCGCGACATGGTGTCGGCGGCTTCGCGATATACCGAAGCAAAGCTTGAATCTATAAGCGCGGAGCTATTCGCGGATATCGACAAGGACGCCGTGGATATGGTGCCGAATTACGACAACTCCATGACCGAGCCTGCGCTGTTTCCCGTGAGATTTCCCGCGGTGCTGGTGAACAATAATTTCGGGCTTGCGGTATCCATGGCGAGCAATATATGCTCCTTTAATCTTTCGGAGGTCTGTGAGACTGCCATAGCGCTCATGAAAAATCCCGAACACAACGCTCTTTCCACGCTGAAAGGTCCCGATTTCCCGGGCGGCGGGTATATCGTCTACAATGAGAAAGAGATGGAAAAGATATACCGCACGGGGCTGGGCGCGGTAAAGGTAAGGTCGGCATACAACTACGACCGCGAGGCGCGCTGCATAGAGGTCACGCAGATACCGCCGAGCACTACCGTCGAGGCGATAATCGACAAGATTGTCGATCTTGTCAAGGAGGGCAGGGTTAAGGAGATATCCGACGTCCGCGATGAGACCGATCTGTCGGGGCTGCGTCTGGCGCTTGACCTTAAAAAGGGCTACGATCCCGACGCTCTTATGCAGAAGCTGTTCCGGCTCACGCCTTTGCAGGATAATTTCAACTGCAATTTCAACGTGCTTATTGCGGGTACGCCGCGGGTAATGGGCATTTATGAGATACTTAACGAATGGACGGATTTCCGCCGCGAGTGCGTAAAGCGACGCGTCTACTTTGATTTACAGAAGAAAAAGGAAAAGCTGCACTTGCTGCTTGGTCTGAAAAAGATACTGCTGGATATCGATTACGCCATTCAGCTTATCCGCGAGACCGAGGAGGAAAGCGAGGTCGTTCCCAATCTAATGGTGGGCTTCGGAATTGACGAGGCGCAGGCTGAGTATGTGGCGGAGATAAAACTGCGGCATATCAACCGTGAATACATTTTAAAGCGAACCGAGGAAACCGACGCTCTTACACAGGAAATAGAGGAAATGGAGGGCATTCTGGGCGACCCCAAGAAGATAGACAGGATAATTATCGGGGAGCTTCAGGACATCATAAGGAAATACGCCCAGCCGCGACGCACGATGTTCCTGTACGACGTGCAGGAAACGGCGGAGGTCGAGGAGGAAGCGCCCGAGAGCTATCCCGTAAACATATTCTTTACACGGGAGGGATATTTCAAGAAGATAACCCCGAAATCCCTCAGAATGAGCAGCGAGCAGAAGCTTAAGGAGAACGATGAGGTGGTTTATTCGGGCGAGGTCTCCAGCAACTCTGAGCTGCTGTTCTTTACAAACAAGCATCAGGTCTACAAATCCCGCTGCGCGGATTTCGGTGAAACAAAGGCGAGTGTTATGGGTGAGTATCTGCCCGCGAAGCTGGGAATGGACGAGGGCGAGATGCCGGTTTTCATGGCGGTCACCGAAAGCTATAAGGAAACGCTGGTAGCGTTCTTTAAAAACGGAAAATGCGCAAAGGTGCCGCTCAGCTCATATGAAACCAAGACCAAGCGCAAGAAGCTGTCGGGAGCTTATTCCGATCTTTCGGAGCTTGTGAGAATGTTCGTGATAAGCGATGATACCGACTTTATTCTGAAATCCTCTGCGGGAAAGGTGATAATGTTCAACACCGCGCTGGTGCTGCCCAAGGCGGCGCGCGACACGCAGGGCGTTCAGGTAATGCGCCTGACAAAGGCAGAACTTGCGGGGGCATATCTCGCGGAATCCGCGGAGCTTAAGGACGCGGAAAGCTACCGCGTAAAGACCATACCCTCGGCGGGCGTTGTGTCCGACGCGGATATCGACCAGATAAAGCTGATATAGGACGGAGGGATTTGTTGAGTTGTTGAGCAATAACGAAAGACCCGTTCCTAAATGGGCGGAGCTTCTTCCCGAGGGAGAATTTATAAGCTATCTGCCGTCGTATGAGGGCGGAAAATACTTCGATCTGTTCGGCGAGCGGGTTTACCCGTGCGTGAAAACTGGGGATATCACATATTACGTTTACGACCCGGTAGAGCACGGCGCAGACCCCGACGGAGCGTATCCGCTGCTTTTGTGGATACACGGCGCGACAAATTCCTTTAACGGCAGGTTCTGTATCTCAAACTGCGGAGGGGAGCTGTTTGCTTCCCCCGAATATCAGAGAGATATGGGCGGGGCTTATGTGGTTGTGCCGCTTGCAAACGAAAAGAAGGACGACAAGGGAGAGCTTGTGGAATCATGGTCGAAGGACTATCTCGAGCCGCTGAAAGGAATATGCGATGAGATATGCGGGAACGGCAGAGTAAGCAAACGCTTCGCCATGGGAGGTTCCTTTGGAGGCTGGGTAACATGGAAGCTTGCTGAAAAATACCCCGACTTCTTTGACGGCATCATTCCAATTTCGACGGAGTACATTCCGAACGATGGCAGGCTGGAAAATATGGCGCGTCAGGGCGTTTCGGCGCTTGTCGCCTGCGGAAAGCACGATGAAACGGTGGACTTCGCCAATATTGAAAAGCGCCTTGAAAAGTTGGAAAGTCTCGGATTTCTGTGCTATTTCCCCGAATGGGTAAAGAACGGGGACGGCGGGGTCGCTTCGCTGTTCTATGGCTGGGAGATGGGTCAGCACTGTGTGATAAATCAGGTGCAGGCAAATCTTATCTTTGACGACGGAACGCCCTACGATACGCGGCTGCCGCGTGGAGCAACGGGTTGGATAAAGGACATTTGCGATAAATAAAGGGAGGAAAAAATATGCTGACGGATATTGAAATAGCGCAGCAGGCTGAAATGCTGGAAATCAAGGAGATCGCCGCGAAGCTTAACATCGCGGAGGAGGAAATCGAGCCGTACGGGCACTACAAGGCTAAGCTGTCGCAGAAACTGATTGACAGAACGGCTTGCGACCCCGACGGCAAGCTGGTTCTGGTAACCGCCATCAACCCAACCCCCGCGGGCGAGGGCAAGACCACCACATCGGTGGGTCTTGCGGAGGGCATGAACAAGCTCGGCAAGCGCACCTGCCTTGCGCTGAGAGAGCCGTCGCTCGGTCCCGTTTTCGGGATAAAGGGCGGCGCGGCGGGCGGCGGCTACGCGCAGGTCGTTCCGATGGAGGATATCAATCTGCACTTTACGGGAGATATGCACGCGATAACCGCCGCGAACAATCTGCTGTGCGCAATGCTGGACAACCATATCCAGCAGGGAAACGAGCTTGGCATAGACACGCGCAGAATACTTTTCAAGCGCTGCCTTGACATGAACGACCGCGCGCTCAGAAACTGCGTTGTGGGAATGGGCGGCAAGATTGACGGCGTTCCGCGCGAGGATCATTTCCAGATAACGGTTGCTTCGGAGATAATGGCGATACTCTGCCTTGCTGCCGATCTTCCCGATTTAAAAAAGCGGCTCGGGAACGTTCTTGTTGCTTATACGCTTGACAATAAGCCCGTGTTCGCGCGTGATTTGAAAGCGGTAGGAGCTATGACAGCGCTGCTTAAGGACGCGATTAACCCCAACCTTGTGCAGACGCTTGAAAATAATCCCGCAATAATACACGGCGGTCCGTTCGCGAATATCGCACACGGCTGCAACAGCGTTAGAGCCACCAAGCTCGCCATGAAGCTGGCGGATTATACCATTACGGAAGCCGGCTTCGGTTCCGATCTCGGCGCGGAGAAGTTTTTTGACATCAAATGCCGCTTCGCTGGTCTTAAACCCGACTGCGTAGTCGTTGTGGCGACGATACGCGCGCTTAAATACAACGGCGGTATCCCCAAAGCGGAGCTTTCAGCGGAGAACGTTGACGCGCTGAAAAAGGGAATAGTAAATCTCGGCGTGCATATCGAGAACATGAAGAAATTCGGTGTGCCTGTCGTGGTGGCTATAAATCATTTTGCCGCCGACACCGAAGCGGAGATAGCGGTGGTTAAGGAATACTGCGAAAGCAAGGGAGTAAAGGCGGCTTTCTCCGATGTGTTCATGAAGGGCGGCGAGGGCGCTCTCGATCTGGCTAAGGCGGTAATAGAAACCGCCGAAAACGAAAAAAGCGATTTTAAGCCGCTTTACGATACAGAGCTTTCCGTAAAGGAAAAGCTGAACATAATCGCAAAGGAAATTTACCGTGCCGACTGCGTGGTGTTCACCGCAAAGGCGGAAAAGGCTTTAAAGGAAATAGAAAGTCTGGGACTGGATAAAGTGCCCGTCTGCGTGGCTAAGACGCAGTATTCGCTGTCGGACGACCCGTCAAAGCTCGGAAAACCCGAGGGCTTCAGTATCACGGTAAGCGATATCAGAGCCAGCAGCGGGGCGGGTTTCGTGGTGGCATACACTGGCGATATCATGACCATGCCGGGTTTGCCAAAGATACCCGCCGCAAACAATATCGACGTGGACGATAAGGGCGTTATAACGGGACTTTTCTGACGGGAAGGCTATGAAAGAATTTGTTACGAAAAGCGAGGAGGAAACCCTCGCAGCCGCCGCGGAGCTTGCGGAAAGCCTTAAGGCGGGTGACGTGATACTCTACCGCGGTGAAATGGGCGCGGGCAAGACAGCGTTTACCAAAGGAATAGCGCGATGTCTTGGGTCGGACGACGAGGTAACAAGCCCCACCTTCGCGTTGGTGCACGAATACGGCGGGCGTATACCGCTGTTCCATTTCGACTTGTACCGCATAAGCGGTTATGACGACCTTTACTCGGTGGGATTTTTCGATTATCTTGACCGCGGCGGCGTTATCGCGGCGGAATGGAGCGAAAACATCGAGGGACTGGAAAACGAGCTTGGCACGGGCGGCGCGGTGATAAAAATAAATATCGAAAAATTATCCGAAAACGAAAGGAAGATAACCGTTTCGGGCGGAGTTTTCGGGGATTAGGAGAGCGGCATGATACTGGGAATAGATTCCTCTGCGGTAACCGCGGGCTGTGCGCTGTACGAAAACGGAAAGATAATCGCGGAGCAGTTTCTGAACAACGGTCACACTCACTCCGAAACCATGCTGCCAATGGTGGAGAGCATGCTGAATAACGCGGGAGTAACTCTTGCCGACTTGGACTGCATTGCGGTCACAGCGGGTCCCGGGTCTTTCACTGGGCTGCGGATAGGCATTGCCGCGGTAAAGGGCATGGCTGTGGGCGCGAAAAAGCCTTGCATAGCCGTGTCAACTCTTGAGGCTGTCGCTTATAATTTTATGGGATTCGACTGCGTGGTCTGTGCCTGCATGGACGCGCGCTGCGGGCAGGTATACAACGCGCTGTTCAAAGCCGAGGGCGGCATTGTTTCACGCCTTTGCGAGGACAGGGCAATACGCGCGGAGGAGCTTTCAAGGGAGCTTTCGGGTATCGACGGGAAAATTATACTCGCAGGTGACGGCGCGGAGCTTATGGATAATTTTACGGAGCATAAATATGAGCTTGCGCCATATCCGCTCCGTTATCAGCGGGGAAGCGGCGTATGCTTTGCCGCTGCGGGCAGGAATACGATAAGCGCCGCTGCGCTTATGCCGACTTACCTCAGGCTTCCTCAAGCGGAGCGAGAGCGGCTGTCGAGAGAAAAAAACGGCGGGGTTTAAAAACGTGCTTTTCTGTCGGTGATGATATTTCTATTGACAGGAGCAGATTAAAGTTGTATAATCTATTTAAGGTCGCATATGTTTTTGTTCAGCGCAGATTTTAATAATATTTTTACGGGGAGAGTGATGTATTGAGTAAGGTGTGGGAGCTTTTTGAAAATCTGAGCGAGATCGTATATGTTTCGGATATAGATACCCATGAACTGATTTACATGAACAAGCGCACAATGGAGAAATATGGGTTTAACTCATATGAGGAGTATGCGGGGAAAAAGTGCTATGAGGTGCTTCAAAGAAGCTCGTTACCATGCGCCATGTGTACCAACACAGAGTTGGCAGAGGGTCAGTTCAAGGAGTGGCAGTACTTTAACCCTAATATTGGCAAAACCTTTGCTCTTAAGGATACGCTGATAATTGACGGCGGACGGCGCTGCCGCATGGAGATTGCAATAGATATGAGTGCGCAGGTGCGCCAGAGCCGCTTTATCAGTGAATATGCCAATCTTGAATCGGTCATAAACGAGGGTATGCGGCTTGCGCTTCAGGAGCCCACCCCCGAAAGGACAATACAGGTCATACTGGAGTATTTTGGAAAATCGCTCAACAGTGAGCGGGTTTATATCTTTGAGGAAAATGAAAAAGGTACGTTTGACAATACTTACGAATGGGTGGCAAACGGTGTTACTCCTGAAAAGGACAATTTACAGAATATCTCATATGATGTGGTAAAGATGTGGTACCAGAAGTTCAGGGAAAACAAGGATATTATTATTGAGGATCTGGAGGATATCAGAGAGGAAGATCCATTGATGTATGATGTCCTTAAGCCGCAGAATATTCATTCGTTGGTGGTGAATCCGCTTATAGATGATAAGAGGACGATAGGATTTTACGGTGTTGATAATCCGCCGAGCGAGTTTCTTACAATGATTTCGGATATGTTTCAGATAATGGGACATTTTTTCGTATCGGTTTTACGCCGCCGTAATCTTGTAAAGCGGCTGGAGGCGATGAGCTACCGTGACCAGCTTACGGATATCGGCAACCGTCACGCCATGAACGACTATATAGTAAGGATAGATTCCGAGAAAAGTCTGGGAATAGTATATTGCGATGTTACGGGGCTTAAGAGGGTAAACGACCGTGACGGTCATGAGGCGGGAGATAAGCTGCTGCTTCGGGCGAGCGGCTGTCTTAAAAGATTTTTTTCAGACTGCGCGCTGTTCAGGATAGGCGGCGACGAGTTTCTGGCTATCTGTCCGGAAATAAGCGAGGAAGAGCTTCGCGGCAGAGTGGAGCGGCTTCGTACGGATATGCGCGAAAACGAAGCCATCATGGCGATAGGAGTTGTTTGGCGGCAGAATGTCAGGGAAAATATCAACGCTCTGCTTTCCGAAGCGGACAGTCTGATGTACGAAGATAAGAGGGCATATTACGCCGCGGCGGGAATTGAGCGCAGGCGGCGCTGAGCGCGAGAAGCTCCGCGCGGGGCTTTTTTAATAACTTGAAAGGATTAAAGCTTCCTTGCGGGAGCGGTGGCACACTATGATAGCGATAGGCTCTGACAGAGCGGGATTTGATTTGAAACGCGAGTTAATCAAGCATTTGGAGGAAAAGGGACTGGAATGTATAGACTGCGGCTGTAACGGCGAAACGGTGGATTATCCCGATATCGCCGAGGCAGTATGTCTTAAGGTGACAAGCCGCGAGTGCGACAAGGCAATACTTATCTGCGGCACCGGGGTGGGCATTTCCATGTCTGCAAACAAAATAAAGGGAATACGCGCGGCACTATGCGGCGACTGGTATTCCGCAAAGTACACAAGGCTACATAACGACGCGAACGTGCTCTGCATGGGCGGCAGGGTGATAGGAGCGGGGCTTGCCTGCGAAATTGCCGACGTTTTCCTTGAAACAGAGTTTGAGGGCGGCAGACACGCGCGGCGCGTTGAGAAAATAAAGGCATTGGAGGAAAAATATCTATGAGCAATCTGCACATCTGTGACCATCCGCTGGTTCAGCACAAAATCTCGCTGCTGCGCGACAAAAACACAGGCTCAAAGGAATTTAGGGAGCTTGTTTCTGAAATTTCAATGTTTATCTGCTATGAAGCTACCCGCGATCTGCCGCTTAAAGAGGTGCAGATCGAAACGCCGCTTGCTTTGGCTTCTGCCAAGGTCATCAGCGGGAGAAAAGTTGCGTTTGTTCCGATAATGAGAGCGGGGCTTGGCATGGTAGACGGCGCGCTGGCCCTTGTTCCCGCTGCAAAGGTGGGTCATGTGGGTATTTACCGCGACAAGTCCAACAGC
>CAJTMU010000091.1 GCA_910577365.1 uncultured Oscillospiraceae bacterium
GTCCCACTTTTCAAGCGCCTCAGCCATAACGGTGTGGTTGGTGTATGCAAATGTGTTGGTAACGATATGCCACGCCTGCTCCCAACCATAGCCGCAGTCGTCAAGAAGAACTCTCATAAGCTCGGGAATTGCAAGGGTGGGATGTGTGTCATTGATGTGGATAGCCACCTTCTCATGGAAGTTGTCCAGCGTACCGTAAACTTTCATGTGGCGCATAACGATATCGCCTATTGAAGCCGCACACATGAAATACTGCTGTCTTAAGCGCAGTGCCTTTCCCTCAGCGTGGTTGTCGTTGGGGTAGAGCACCTTGGATATTGAGTGAGCGATGTTGTTCGCACCAAGCGCCTTGGCATAATCGCCTGTATTGAAGCTGCTCATATCAAAGGACATATTTTCGGCACTCCACAAACGAAGCTTTGAAACACCGTTGCTGTCATAACCCGAAATGTACATGTCATAAGGAACGGCATTTACGGAATTGTAATTGACATGCTCAAGGTAATGATAGTTGTTCTCCCAATACTCGTTTATCTGTCCGTCAAAACGAACCTCAACAGCCTGATCGGGAACGGGAACGAGCCATGCTCCGCCGCCGGGCAGCCAATTATCTGGAAGCTCGGTCTGCCAGCCGTCAACTATCTTCTGCTTGAAGATACCGTACTCATAGCGTATGGAGTAGCCCGTGGCGGGATAATCGCAGGTAGCCAGACCGTCCATATAGCAAGCGGCAAGTCTTCCAAGACCGCCGTTTCCAAGACCGGCGTCAGGCTCCTCCTCATAAACTCTGTCCAGCTTAATGCCCATATCTGCGAGAGCCTGCTCCGCCTCGTCCTGCATTCCCAAATTGTAAAGGCTGGTCTTAAGCGAACGCCCCATAAGGAACTCCATAGACAGGTAATAAACCTGCTTTCTTCCGCGTGAGTTGCTTTCAAGCATGGAGTCATGGCGCTTTTCTTTCAAATGATTAACCACAATACCCGATAAAGCGCGGTATATCTGTGTAATAGTCGCATTTTTGGCATCGGTCCTGAAATCGTATTCCAGAATACCCTCCAACTGCTTTTTCAGTTCTTCTTTTGTATACGGTGATTTCATTGAAAATTTTTACCCCTTTCATGTTTACTTCGACGGCAAAGTAAGCCGATTTGTCGCTTCTACGCCTTTTCCCCGTCGTAATATAAAATTATACATTTCTATTATAACCTATTTTTTCCCAAATTTCAAGGGCTTTTGACCGTTAAACGAAAAATTTTGTTGAATTGTCGATTTCATGCCTTCCTTTATCTTTTTTAAATCATTTACTTCCAAACAGTCATTTAGCCTCAGCAATAAATCGGACTTCATATATCTTTTTCAACAAAATGATTATAAATGTTCCAATATTTTTGGTATACCCTATCCTTCTGTCCGTCAAAATTCAACTGATACATTCTGAATGTTACCAAAAAATTTTTAGGCTGCCATTGTTCCTCATATGAATAGCAATATCTCATGCCTATACTCCGCATAACACCACCGCTTCCGGGGTTGTTTTTGTCGTGAGTCGCCGTTATGTATGGAACTCCATCATACTTTAGCCGTGAGACAAGCGCCCTGCTTGCTTCGGTAACTATCCCCCTGCGCCAGAATTCTTTGCGCAGTGCATATCCCAAATCATGACTTTCGTCCGTATCCGCTTTTACATAACCGATGGGAAAATTATCCTCTTTCAGGCAGATGGCGTAATAGTATTCCTCACCCGCAATACGTTTGTCATAAAATTCTTTTGTTTCTTCAAAACTTTTTACGGGAAACCATGGCAGAAAAGTATTTACCTCTTCATCTTTCAATAGCAAATACAATGCCTCTAAATCTTTATCACTAAATTCTCTCAGAATAAGTCTGTCAGTTTCAAGTTTCGATATTGCCATTGAGATCCACCCATATTATCCAATTATCTATTATCATACCGAACTGTTCACTAATTTAGCCGTATCACTGCTTTCTCGCGATACGATATTCGTCGTCGGGACTATAATAAGGACAATTATCATTTGTGCCGCTCATAAAGCGGTACATCTCATCCTCATCCAGGTTGACAAGGCAAACATAGCACTCGCAGTCCTCGTCGAAAACATAATTAACGCAGTCATCACAGTTTGATTTTGGCATAATAACTCCTTAACCAATAGTATAAATAAACTCCACCCTGTCACCCTCTGACAGCACAAATTCTCCCGCAGAAACGTTGGGAGTTTCTCCATTGACTTTATAGACCCAGCCGCTCATATCCCCGAAACCAAATTCGTAAATATGACCTATGCCGCGCACATATACTCCGTAAAGTGAGCCGACATAATCCACAGCGACCCGCTGCTCACGTGCGGCAGCGATGAGAGCGTCAAAGGCGGTAGCGCCATCCTCTGCGGCTGTTTCGCATTCGGCGATAACTATGCCGTCCAACGGAATAACCGAAGAGGGATTGACATTCTCGTCTATCCTGTCCATTGACGCGAGAACCGACAAGCAGTCTGCGGCTACGGTCACTTTCATATTCCCCGCGCGCTCCTGCGAGTAGTACTCCGAGGGGCTGCGAATATCCAGCAGCCACACTCCGCCCGCTGCCGCAAACAGCACCACCGAAACGATCGCAAGGCTTTTGCGCTTAAACACACATACGACAGCCAGCACAACACCTGTCAACGCCAGACATAAAGAAATAATCAGCGTGATTGTAAATCCGCTCAGTTCAGCTGTTTTCGAGGAAAATATTTCGGCTGACTCGCATATCTCTGTCATGGTCTGCTCCGAAGGCAGCTCCTCGGTTTTTTCGGGAAGAACCGTGGAAACCTCTTCATGATCACCAACCGAAACGCCGCACGTGTCAAAAAGGCGCTCTCCGCGCTCTCTTAACATTAGTGCAGTTAGAGCCTGAAGCGCCTGTACAGAAGCTGCTCCGTTCACTCCGCCGCCGAGGGTATGCGCAAAGCCGCCCTCCGCACGATACTCCATCATTGCCGTAAGCGCGCGGCTTACGCGGCTGTCGCTGATATCGTATCCGGCAGCGGTAAAAGCTATTATCGCCTGAGCGGCGCTCTCACAGTTTTCAACACCCATGGAGCAAAAACCGCCATTTTCAAGCTGTAAAGCCGTAAGGCAGTCTACTGCCGCCGCAAGTGCTTCCTTTGCCGCAGGAAATTCCTCAAGCGGCGCAAGAGCGTATACTGCCGCCGCCGTCATGTCGCAATCAGCTCTTTCGCCGCGCAGGCTGAACCCCCCATCGGGAAGAGCCGCTGATATTATATGCTCCGCTATGCTTACGCGCGTATTCAACGCGCCGCTTTCAGCCTCCTCACCGCTGCAGTTTGCCGCTGTCAGCGCCCAAATCCACGCGTTAAGCCCCTGCCTGTCAAGGCTATCATTATCATATGCCGCCGCGGATATAAGCTCCTTGGAACACTCTCCGAAGCCCGACAGCACCACAGCCGCTCTTTGCAGATCGGTGGGCGGCACAAAGTCCTGTTCCATAAGCTCCGAGGCAGCCGCCTTAACGCTGCCGACAAACTCCTCTGAGCCGCTTGAGTAGTCATCTCCAAGCCGCGCCGCGCAATATGCTGCCCAATCGGACTGCCCAAAGCCCAATCCCTCAAAAAATCCTACGCGCTCACCCGACAAATGATCGAAAACCAAGTCGATGATCTCACCGTATTCCGCTTCCATTGGCACGGAATCCGCCGCATATGCCGCGGGTGCTGCCCAAAGAAAGCCCAAAGCGGTCTGCACCGCTATGATGACTGCGCAGACCGCCGAAAATTTTATCCTCATTTTGTCTTTCCGGAAACTGCAACCGCACCGCCCGCAAGAAGTATCACACCGAACATTACCGCGGCGCCGCCGATACCAGTATCAGGGCTGCCTTTGCTCTCCGCGGATACGGAAGCGTCCACCTCTTCATTGCCGGAATCGTCGGAAACTTCCTCCGAGGTTGTCGGAATCAGGACTTCTGCCGCGCTTTCCAACGCAGCTGCCGCCGAGTCAATCTCAGACTGAGATACGCCGTATTTCGCCAGCACATCCAAGGCTTCTCTGAGAGCCGGAGTATCATTTTTCAAATCAACAGCATATGCGCATTTTTTTATAAGCTCCGAAGCGTCTACCTGCTCTGTCAGAGCAGCTGCGCCGCCCCACTCGCTGTTGTCAATGCCCAAGTCCGCGCCGTAACCGTACACTGTAAAGCGGAACTCCAGCACGTCACCGTTCTGTGGTTCATAATCAACGATGCCAACCTGAGCGTATTCGCCGTTTATAAAAAAGCTCCAACCGCTTTCAGCTGTATAGTCGAACGCCGAAAGATAGCCCTCGTTGTTCCGCTTATTCATTTCAGGACAAACAGCCGCTACCTCCGCAGGTATCTCAGCACCGGTGTCAGCGTCCGTAAAACCGGTAATGTAAGCGCCATAGTCAGATTCCGTGAACACCACACCGTCATCTCCTACCGCCCGCTTTACGATATCAACGCCTTTGTCGCCCTCGAAAAGCGGAACGTTAATTGGCTCAACGGTAAAGCCCTGCCCTATCACCGACTTTACAGCGGTAAAGCTCACATAACCCGTCGGCTCGTCCGCTGCCGCCGCGAACGACAGTGTAAGCGCGGCAAGCGCCGCCGCGGATACTCCCGCGACAATTTTCTTTGCTTTCATTTTCTTATTCCTCCGATAAATATATTTGCGGCAGCAGGTCTTCCGGCTCGGAATATCACGCAATGCGCCTGCCTTCCCCAAGACCTAAATCTCCAGTGACACTATACGACGCAATACAACTTCCTCACGGCAGCGGGGACTGCTGCGGATTTACACCGCATTCCGAAAAGCATGGGCAAAACAGCCCGTCTTTTCTTTGCCGACCGCATTATGATTATATCACCTTTCAACCCCTTTGTCAACCCGTGAAAGCAATATCGGGAACGGCTCACGCGGAATCGTTCCCAAACATCTATATTTCGCGGCTTATCCCGCGGCTCAATATTCTCGCCGACGCTGCACCGCTGCCGGAAGCTCCTATGATATAATCACCGTGAGAAAATACGGCAGTGTCGGGCAGCATAAAAGTATCAACATTGCGCAGATCGCGGGTAATTCCCACGCCAAGCCGCTTCAGAAACGCCTCTTTGCGCACCCACACCTTTATGAACTCCGCTCCGTCTGAGCAAGCGGAAAGTTCCCTTTCACTCAAAACGTGAATCTTTGCCGCATTGCTTACCACCCTGTCACCACGCTCGATATCAACGCCCACCTCGCCGTCGGAAAATGCCGCACACACTGCACCTTTGGTGTGCGACAGCGAAAAATGAAGACTGCTTCCCGCTATATATGGCTTCCCGTGCGCTCCGCGCGAAAACTCCACCTCGCGCGGAGAAAGCCCAATACGCTGTTTTATCCCCCACAACACAAGCACCTCAGCCATAAGCGACTCTACCTTTGCGGACTCGTCGCGCTTGCGCAGCACGCTTCGGCGGCGGTTCTCCGTAACCCTCGGCAAATATTGCTCAACATCCGAAAAGCGCAGCCCACTTGTTTCCAAAAAATAAATATCCATTATACCTCACCGTTATCCCCGCCGCTCGGTCATCAAACCGACGCCCGGTCAACACACGGACATATCCGCGGAAATACCGCACTCGGCGCAATAGGCTTTGATGCGGCAAAAAATGTGTTATCCCTGTCAAAAACTCATGCGCAAACTTAAAAATCAATATTGGAAAGATTCTCCTCCAGATGATTTCCTCGCGGTCTTGAACAGCGGGCTTTTTTTGGTGACCACACGCTCCTCAATACCCTGCGCGGTGCACAAGCGCAGCGTGATACGCCCGCTGTCCACCCTGGGATGGCGCAATATACGCGCACAACAAGGATCGCACTTCTCCCGCGAAACCGCAATAAATCCAAATTTCTCGTCCTCATAGGGGACTTCACCGCCCTTAAGCCGCTTATGAAGCCTGCTGCGGGCTATACGAGCAGTGAAATGACACCAGTCGCCCTCCGTCAGCGGACACTCGCCGATTTGAGGACAAGGAGCGGCTATATATCCGCCAAGCTCCGTAAGAAGCGCCCGTGCCTGTTTCAACTGTGAGAAGCCCTCGGGCGTTCCCGGCTCTATTATGACCAACAGCTTATCTGCCGCACTCCACAATTCCTCCAGCACGGCACGCCGTCCCGAAGCCGTCATCTCGTTAAGGCAATACGCCGATATCACCAAATCGGCATGCCGCTCCAGACCGCCTGCTACATCGCGCCTTATCCACCGGAAATCTGCTCCGCAGCGCTTTGAAAGCTCCGCACCCATGTTTATCATGCCCTGCTCGCGCTCAACACAAGTCACGTCGCCGCAGCCCGTCAGAAGGTACGCCGCAAGGCTCGCCGCTCCGGTGCCCGCACCTGCGTCCAGAATTGAACCTATATCTCCGTTAAAATGGTCCAGCGTAAGCTCCAGAGCTTTTGAAGCCGCCCCAAAGGTTGCCGGCATACGCACCGCCGCGTAAGCGAGAACGTCAAGATCTCCGTTAAGCAGCGGCTTCCCGCTGCCGCTTTCGCCGCGATATCGCTGCGAAAGAAGCTCCACAGCCCGCGGCAGATCCTTTCGACCCGCCGCAAGCTCCTCCACATACTCCCGTATTTCATGGGGAAATTCCATTGTATTCCTCTTTCAGGCTGCGCTGCCTGTCCTGCGCATATCCTCAAAAATAATTATTACAGATTTCATTTGCAACAAATTTGCCCTGAAGCAGCTGACCGTTCCCCTTGGGGTGCAGTCCGTCAAGAAGATATCTGCCGTCACCGCCTTCAACCTCAAGTTTTTCACATATCCCACAGCCGCCATAGCAGTCTATTGTCTTAACCGAAAGCTCACGACAAATTATCTTCATATTCTCTATGATAACGCGGTTTTTGGCATTATGTGCGGGACTTCCCGTCTGTAACGGCGTCATCACAAAAACACGGCATTCGGGGAAATTCTCCTTTATCGTCTGAATACACCAGCGCATCGCTCCAGTTACCGTAAATAGATCGGCGCTATCCGCGCTTTTTCCTTCAAGCGCCGCTTCCGCACTGCCGATAAACTCCGCCGCATCGTTTGTTCCATATGCGAACACAAAAACATCCGGTGCGGGATATTCACCGTTTTCAACCTCCGCCAAAAATTTTTTGATATGTACCACCGCGCAGTTATTCATACGCTTCTGAAGCTCATCCGCGTCCTCGGTAGGCTCCCAGCCAGAGCTTATTCCAGCGAAATCAGGAGAACCGTACTCCTGCGTAGTAATCATTCTGCCGCCGCATTCCACACTTCTCTTATACCACACCGAGCTTCCAACCGCAGCATTGTGGTGACTTTTCATATTCAGCGCGCGGTACACATGATAGCTCCACTGATTTCCCTGTGTTATGCTGTCGCCCGATACACCCAAATTCAATTCTTTAAAATTCTTCATAATATCGTCGCTCCGTTTTTATTTTCTTAGAACCCGTCTTCATGAAATACGCCTGCATAACGCACCGAATACAGGCTCTTGTTTTTCACGCGGATATCACGATATCCCGCATGATATTATTGTAATACATAATCGCCTTTTTGTAAAGGGGGTTGCGGAAAATATCTCAGAGAAACGCAAATAAAAACAAATCGCCCCACTCAAATGAGAGAACTCACAGGACTGAAGGTGTTAAGACTCGTTTTAATCAGAAATTTCCCTTTTCTCTGCCTTTAATCCACTTAAATCAAACTCCGGTGTATACTCCTCCGCCGCGGAGCTTTTTTCCTGCATATACCCGCGCAGCCCTGCCGAAAGCACGGCATCCAGCGCTTTGCGGTACTCAAATGTTGTCACGCGCCTGTTAAGCTTTGACAGAGCACTGTCTGTCCTGACCCTGCCGAAAGGAGTATACTGACTCATAAGGCTGAACAATATACATTCTCCGAAATGCTCTCCAACACGCTTTATAACCTCAATGCTATCCTTATAATACGTTGGCAGAACCATGTGGCGCACAACCGTCCCTTTTAACAGCACTGCATCGGGAAGCGGCTCGTCCTGACCGACAGCACCGTATCCCTTAAAAACAGGAGCGCCCGTTTGCCTGACCATCTCCCCGACTGCCGACAAGGCAGTTTCAAAATATTTCGGAGCGTTGGAAAGTCTGACAGCTGCTTCCTCCGAATAATACTTTATGTCAGGAAGATAAATATCCACATATCCATCAAGCATTTTCAGAGTTTCCACACGCTCATATCCGCCGCTGTTATATACTACGGGGATTTGCAGCCGCCCCCTTGCCATATCCAGCGCACTGATGATCTGCGGCACAAAATGAGTGGGATTCACCAGATTTATATTATGCGCTCCTTGTTTCTCAAGCTCCAGAAATATCTCCGACAGCCGCTTTACGGATATCTCTTCTCCGTACCCGCCGCTTACCGAATAATTCTGACAATAAGCACATCTCATAACACACCCAGAGAAAAACACCGCGCCGCTTCCACGGGTTCCCGAAATACAAGGTTCCTCCCAATAATGAAGTGCGGCGCGTGCCGCCGTAACATTTTCGCCCATTCCACAGTACCCGCGCCCGCCGCGTGACCTGTCAGCTCCGCACCTGCGAGGGCATAATTCACAACGCATACGTTCTCCCTATGAAAATTTTATTGCAGCATTTGATTTGCTTTCAGTCTTTTATGTGTCAGTTGCTGTGGTCTTTTTTAACATTTAGGTTGCTTTTGCTATTTTAAAATTGTAGTGTTTTCTTGCGGATACCGTGACTTAACCTTTCAAGAAAGAGAGAAAGAACAGAATCCGACAAAAGCGGGAATATTACTCCTCTGAATTAAAAAAGTCCGACATCAGACTCGCTTCGTTTGTATTTGCTTACCAAATAGTTATTTTGAGAAAGTTGTCTTTTTGGAGGAGTGCTTCGCTGCATCAATTCCGCTCAGACAGCCGATGTGTCAACATATAAAACCTTTTTTACAAAATTAACCGTAAGACAACCTTTAAATACAAAACAAGACAACAACAAATCCGAAAGGCAGAGGCAACGCTGTTATAAATTATTAGTCACAATACCCAACAGCTTTCAGAGGCTGCCCGAACACGAACAGCCTCCGACCGCATATAACGCATATAATATTAAAAATCGTTTTATTCCACTACCTGTACCGTGCCGCGCTCCAACGTATATACCGGCGTAAGCACTCCGTCATCATTATACGTTATCTCAACCGTCAAGTACATTACGCCGCTGTCAACCGAAGTGAAATCAAACGGGCTGACCGCAACCACATCATAAGTATA
>CAJTMU010000092.1:0-8137 GCA_910577365.1 uncultured Oscillospiraceae bacterium
TGTCAACAAGGAGCTTCAACTGCGCGGCGTTATAGGTCTCGTCTGCTTTGTCCACCTGCTGAAATTGACCTATTTTCGCTTCAAGAGCGCTGTCCGCTGCCGAGGCGGCAACCGTCTGCTCGTCCGAAAGCAGGTTCACGCGGGTCTTTATGCTCTCAATGCTCTGCGAGTAGGTGTAGCTTTTCAGATTTTGCCCTGCTTCGATAACCCATTGCAGGATATTGTCCCTGCGGGTCAGAAGACTGAGTTTGCCCTCCGACGCCGAAATATAATGCCGTATACCCGTTGAGTTGAATTCAAGGCTTAACGCGTCGCAAAGCACGTCATAGGCGGTCGTGCTGCTCTTTGTCAGCTCGGGTATCTTGTAGCTGCATTTCGCTACGGTTCCCATCGGTATCCCGAAGCGCTTGCATACGTCGGTGAATATCTCGTCGGCGGTTTTGCCGGTATAACAGAACGTGTCTTGATTGTTCGCGAGATATATGCCCATATCATAAGCGGTGAAAGTAAGCGTTTTTGAGTTATCCTGCGTGACTTTCATTATCAGTCCGCGGAAAAGCTCGCGACCGCCCTCACTGAAAATAACCCTGTATCCGTCCGTAATGCCTATTTTGACGCGGGCGTGCCTCTTGCCGTCGTCGTCGCAGATCTTAGCGGTAAGACTTCTCGCGGCGCTCCCTTTTCGCCCTCCCCATGTAACGGCGCTGACGAGCTGCGTTATGTCAACCGCGTTGTTTTCGTCGGCGCATAACAGTAATGTAAAAGACATTTTTCATGCCCCCTCCCCTTTTTAATCGGGAATTGTAAGTATCCACCCCACATAAAGGGTATTTGGGTTCGGACCGATAAGGCTTTTGTTTGCCTCGTATATTTTGGTATAGAGCGAGCCGCTGCCGTAGAATTTCTTTGCAAGGTTCCACAGACAGTCGCCGTACACAACGGTATAAGTCTTGGGCTTGCTGCTGTTGTCCACACGAGCCCCGCTCTTGCTGACCGTCGCGGTCTTGGTGTTGGGATTTACCTTTACCTGCCTTGTTCTGATCTCCCTGTATTCTTTCAGCGTAAGCGAATATTCGTATGTGCCAACGTCGCCGCCGCTTTCGCTGTATGTGAAGCTCTCAATTGTGGCATAAATGTCAATATTGCAGGCAGTCACTACAAAATGGATAATGCGTTTGTTCTCTATCCAGCTCCCTATACGCCCTATAAGCGTTTTGGGGGAGGTTATCTTTTTCACCTTTACCCCGGGGAATTTCTCGGAGGGAAATATGCTTGAGAAGGAAAACTCCAGCGGAGGACGACCTTTGAGTATCGTAATGCCGCCAAGCTCCGCTATATCCATGCTTTCGCTACCCGAGTTCCGCTTTACGGTTATCTTTGTGGGGTTTACGGGCAGCTTTATTTTCTGCTTGTTGCTGTTGGCTGTAAGCCAGAATTGGTAATCAGAAGTCATACGAGCCCTCCCCCTCCTCAAACATCTCTTTTTCAATGATATCAAGCAGTATCGGCTTGATATTCTCCGTCATAACATTGAGTATCTGCTCGCGATCCGCACTGCGGTCTACCGTTATCGCGCCTGCTCCCGATATTTCAAGCGATATGCGCTTGTAGCTTTCGGGGCTTGGTGTATTCTCCGCGGCGGCGTTATATTCCGAGTTTGACGGCATTATGTTAAAGGGTCGCGAGCCTATTGCCGCGATAATGCGGTCTGTCTCCTCTGTTGGGAACACCATTGAGCCCTGCGCTCCTACAATAAGCTCGGGACCGTTTTCGCCCGCAATAAAGATGTCCTCGGCGTTTGTTGTGCCGTTCGCGTGACCCGGTACAAGCGCTTTGGTGGGATTTGCGCGGGCTGACATTTCGTTGTAGTCCCACACTTCGGCATTCAAGCCTTTGCTGACCGCAGCGTTTACCAGAGCCGCAGCGTCCTCCGCGCCTGCCGCACCCGCCTTTATGGTTTCTATGTATGCGTCTATCGTAGCGCCCGCGGCGGCTGCCGCGCCGTCCTCCATGTTCATTGTTCCGACCATTTCCCCAAGCTCGACGTTTATCTCGGACAGCCTTTCGGAAAATTCGGTCTCCATATCCGCGACAGTTGAAGCAAAAGCGTCTTTTTGCTCCGCAACATCTACAAACGAGTTGTTAAGCTCGTCTATGAACGCTTTGGCTTCCTCTGTCCCCGCGCCGAGCTCGTCGATTTTATTCAGGATCGCGTCAAGATAGCCGGCGCTTTCCTGTGAGCCGTCCGAAAGCTGCGCGATAAGTTCCCCGTTTATGCCGATATTCGCCGCTTCCGTGAGATTTGCGCTGTACTCTTTCATATACTCGCTCTGGCTCTTAAGCGCCGCTATCATCTCATCGGTGGATATTTCGCAGGATATCGCCATCTGTTCAAAAAGCCCCATCTGACCGCTTATGCTCTGGTATGCCGCGTCGTAGGCTTCGTGATAGCTTGTGACAAGCTCCTTAACATCAGCTCTGACATTTGAAAATGCTATGTTTGTGGCTTCCGCAGCGGATATAGTATCCTCCGATGTTCCCGTTACAGTCTTACCATATTTTTCAAAAGTTTCTTCACACTCATTGATAATACTTCTATGTTCTTCCAAGTTAGCAACGACCCTGTCATAATTCTCCTGAGCTTTTTCAAATCTGGATACAACATTATCGGTGCCGAGCAGACCAGCAGCCCCCGATTGCAGTGTAAACCAAAGAGCGTTGTCGGTTGCGTCAAGGTATTGTTGATTTGCGGAATTTAATTCCCTTTGTGCGTCTTTGAAAGCTAACAGAAGTTCTTCCTCTTTAGCAAGCTCCGCAGCGTATTTTTCAGCCGCATTGTCATACTCTTGTTGCATTGTCGTTGCCCCCACAAGAGCGTCTATCTGCCCGCCGAGGTCGGCAATATTGCTTGTAACTTCCTCGACATTCAGCCCCAGCTCGGGGAACATACGATTGAGCTCTGTAACGATGGACTTCATCTGCTCCTGCGAGCCCGCTGTCTTTTCACTCTGACTTGCTAACTGGTTGAGCTTGTTTACAAGCGCTTCCGCATTAGTCTGCTGGCTGTAAATGCTCTGTTGGGTATCATAATAATCCTGCGCGAGCTTTTCATGGCTGCTGCAAACCTCGTCAATAGAGGTGTACAGATCGCTTAATGTGCGCTGCTGTTCCTCAAAGGCGGCGGTAGCGTCCTCAACCTTGCCTTTGAGTATAATTGCCTCTGCACTGGCTTCTCCGTACTCATAGACTGCGCGCTCGTATTCTTCATTGAGCTGCTGCAGCTCGTCGTATTGCGCTCTGGTGGTTGCAGTCATGCCCTCCATAGCGTCGCTGCCGTCATTGCTTAACGCGACAAAAGTGCTTATTCCGATGGCAAGTGCAGAAACTCCTACGGCAATAAGCCCGGCAGGACCCAACAAGGTATATAAACCCGTTATGGCGTTGGACAATAGAGGTATTGCCACTTTTGCCACCGACACGGCTGTAGCAATGCCGGTTATAGCCACAACAAATGAACCTATCGCAACTCCTCCGGCTACAAGCCCCTTAGTGAGAGCTTCGTTTTCATTGAGGAAATCTCCTATCTTATCGGCGGCGTTTGCCAGCCCGCTTGACACCTTGTCTATTGTAGGCTCAACCGCCCTTGTAAAAGCGGCTTGGATATTGTTTGTAGACTGCTCCCACTTTTCGTCAAGGGTCTGCGCGGCTTCGGCGGTTTTGCGGAGAGTCCCGTCCGCTTCTTCAAGCGTGCTGTTAAAGGTTTCGACAGAAATAGTTCCCGAACGGATTGCAAGTGCAAGCTCCTGTCCTGCCCGGCTGCCGAAAGCGTCAACAGCGATCGCGGCGGCTTCTGTTTCGGTCGCGGCGTTGGATATGCTTTCAATGGTATCAAGGAAATATGCGTTTGCTTCCACGCCTTGCTCGGCAGCGTTATTGACCGCCTGCCGCATTCCTGTCATTGCGCTTGACGCGTTTACGCCCGCGAGCTCCAGCTCGCCCAGCATAGAAATAGTATTATCAAGGCTCAATCCTAACTGCTGATATGTAGCCGCGCCGCTGATTACCGAGCTGCTAAGAGAGTTAACGCTTGCACCCGAAGCCTGCGCAGTATACGCCAGTTTATCAAGAACGCTCTCTACGTTGCTTTGCTCTACGTTCCACTTGTTCATAACCTTGGTAACGTCCTGCACACTGGCTACAACATTGCTTCCCGTTATATCGGCGTAATCAAGGAATTTTTCGGTAACGTCCGTCAGTTCCTCGCCGGTTAGGTGCATTCTGGTGTTGATCTCGCCTATCGCGCCCGCGGTGTCGCCGAGGCTTCCCGTCTTGCTTGCCGCGTATGCGTCCATCATGCTGTCGGTAAGCCCGCCGAGCGCTGCGCCCGTTGCTCCCGTAGCGGTAACTACAACGCTTTCCGCCTCTGAAAAGGCGGTGGTAAGACCGTATACTGCCTCCGATATCTCAGTTACTTTTTCGTAGATTTTTGCGGTTGCGAGGGCGTTAGATATAGCTACAATGCTATCAACGATTTTCTTGCCGGAGTTTTCCCCTGCTTCTCCATACTTTTCAACAGCTTTTTCGGCATTCGCTTGTGTGTCGTGAAGATCGTTAATAGCTTTTGACGCTTTTTCGGCTGCCGCGTGCAGCGCCTCTAAATCACCGGGGGATTTTAACAACACATTGTTAAAATTCTCCATTGCTGCCTCGGCTTCATTTTGAGCGACCCTAAACTCGCCGATAGCCTCATTAGCGGCGACCGAAGCCTCCTTGATCGCTTCCAACTGCTTTGCTGTTGCTCCGTTCTGCGACATTTCAAGCATTCTGTCGTTAGCCTCTTCCATTGAAGCGGTAAGCCTTTGGTATGCTTCCTCTGAGGCGGCAATATTATTTGTTAATGTCTGGTATTCCTCGAAATCAGATACCGTGCTGTTAAAGTAATTGCTTTGAGCCTCCGCAAATGCGGTGCGAGCCTGTTCGGCGCGTTCTGTTGCGTTTGCAAGCGCTTCGACGTCGGTAGTGCCCTGTTTCATAATTTGGTTACAATCACTTAGCGCCTCGGTCAATTCCTTTTCGGCATTGCTTAACGCGTCTACGCTTTTCAGCATATCATTAGTCAGAGCGTCCATGCCGTTCGCCCAGCTCTCATCTTTCGGATCGGCTGACTGTGCGATTTTATCAAGCTGCGCAAATGCTTGTTCCGCTACATTTACAGCGTTTGCGCTTGCAACTCCCGCTTTTCCCAAAACCTCGTATAACGATTCGGCGCTTCTGTCAACGCCTGCCATGGCGCTTGAAGCGACACGCTCAGTATTCGTCCATGTCTGTATCATTTCCTTGCCGCGTTCGGCAATGGAACCGAGGCGGTTGCTTATTTCGTCAATCAGACCGATCTTTGCTTTCATTTCAGCCATTTATATTCTCCGCCTCCTTATATCTTCATTCCTGCAAGGCTTCTCCAGCTCGTATTTCTCCGAAGCAATGTAAAACAACTGCGTTCTGCGCGGCATTGCTTCAAACTCCTCGGGGCGCAGTCCGTGACGCTGCCACAGAACGTGCGCCCACCATTCGGGAGAACCCTCGCATTTTATGAGTTTTTTGCTTCCTCTACCTCCGCATTGTCCTCGTTCACGCCCGTCATGCCAAGAGCCGAAAGCACTATGTTCACGACATGGGCATATTCATCGGGCTTGCTGAAAACAAGCAGCGGCATATCAGTTACGTCAACGCAGTTGTAGTGCTTCATAAGCTCGGGGTCGTTAAGATTAGGATACTGCAAGGCTTCTACGATAAGATGTCTTACCGCCCTCGCACGGTCGTCCTCCTCCCGAAAAACCAAAGTATTGCCGTTTATAAGGGGATTTCCCTTTTTGTCGGTAGCCATTATACGGCGCTTGTAACGATCGTTTATCTTGGTTATGCTCGACTGCGTAAGGACTTTGATCTCGAAATCTATCGTCTTTCCCTCGCTGTCCTTGAAGCTGTCGGGACCCGGCGCGGTGATAATTTCGGGTTCGGTGGGTCTCATAAAGTATTTCAGGTCTTTCTTGCTCATAATGATCTCCTTTTCGTCCGATATGGCAAACCGCATAGCTTTATCCTACGCGGTCTTGCCATATATTCTTAAATTACGTCTTTGGCGTTGAAATTCAGCGCGTCGTCGAGGATATCCCCGTTTGCGTCCAGGTTAAGCAGGTTGATATCCCCCGTGGGAACGCAGCCTATCGCCGTTACGGTATCGCTGCCGTAATCGGAGTAGTAGTCGCTCGCCTTATCGTCCATAATGCCCTGAATGGTAAACTCGGGCGTCCTGCCCTCCTTTATGTACTTGGTGTACAGTTCTTTGAGCCACGGAGTATTGCGGCGGCGCGTTACAGTAACCGTGGGGGCGTAGCCCGTTACCTTTGTTGATGGAGTACGCTCTCCGAGCTGCTTGCCCGTCCATGTACTGATAGCCACCTTAATGGTGCAAGCCACGCCGTCCATTACTTTAACCCCGTCAAGGAATATATTGCCCTCGCTAAGGTTGATCGGGGCGTTATTATACTTGTTTATCATATCCTGTTCTCCTATCTGGTCTTAACCGTGAAATAGAGCTTTTCCGCGCTGTCGGTGGGCTCCAGTCCTACGTTGAAGAACGTCTCATCTCCGTTTGAGAGCTCTCTGTCAACAAGGAAATCCGCGGAATAATCAACGTTCTTGATGGCTCCCATTCCACCGTCGGCAGTGGGACCGTACTGTTTGAGAATAGCAGCGCCTAAGCCCTCCATTATGTCCCAGCCCTCGGAATTGTTGTCAAACTTGTTGGGCGGGAAATTCAACTGTAAGCTCTCCGCAAAGCTGTCCATCACGCGTATAACTCTGTTCTTACGATAAGTTTTGTCCTTACCCTTAGGCAGTGTGACAAGGCTGTTGATGTCATACTCGCTGACTACCTCGCCCGCGTCGGATACCGAGAAGAAATACTCTCCCGCTTTTATGGCGGTCTCCGCCTCCTCATGCGTCTTGGGATTCACGACCTCCACCGCACCGCTCACCGGTACGGCGGTATTGCTCTGTGTAGCTGTCGCGCTTGCGGTCGCGCCTGCCACATATGCCGTCGCCTGTGCCGTTGTCAGTCTTTTATCTCCTGTTGAATAACTGTTCGTGAGGTTTATGATACCCTCATAATCAGCGGCAAAATCGGGCGCTACCGCCTGTACTCCGCGCCCTATGGTTTCGCGCAGATATTTTATTCTTGTTTTGAGCGCGGTCTGCAATTCGGGAGATGAGAGCGGGAACGCCATAGTATTCCAGCGAACTCCCTCAACAGCGTCAAGGAACTCTGCGATATCGGCGTTTGCCGCTTCGTCGGGATCTTCGCCTCCCGTAAGAGTTGTTCCCGCAACAGCGGAGAGGTTTTCCCCCGTAAACGTGATATACTCGCTGCCCGAAAGCTCTGACACCTTGGTAACTCCCTCGAAAAACTCAACCCTTGACCCGTCAAGATATATTTCAACGTCAAATCCCCCTATGGGATTTGATATTACGGCAAAGGTGAGCGCGTTACCCCGTGAACCTTTATATTTTGCAGTCGCGGTAAGTTCCTCGACTGTTGCTGTCGCCGCCGTTTTTCCCTCGGTGCAGATGTACGCGATAACCGTTACCGCGTTTTTGAACGCCTCGCGGATAAGCAGCATATTATCCGCCTTGTCGCTGTCATAAATGCTGTAACCAAGCTTGGCTTTCTGCGCGTCCGTCGCAGATGCATTTATGGTTATAAACTCCTTAGCGGGACCGTAATCGGTTCCCACAAGCGGTATAAGAACAATGCCCCTTGTTCCCGCAGCGAGCGTTTCCTGCCTTGTGCTTTCAAAGTTTATGTAAGTGCCGGGTCTTATCTTGCCGACAGATTTATCGAACGATCCTCCTGCCATGATCTATTTCGCCTCCTTGCCTTTCTTGATATAAGGCTTTTTCAGCCATGCCTCAACAGCCGCCTTGACTTCCTCGTTGGAATAGTCCTTATCGTGCTTCATCTGTTGGGTCGCCGCGTCGAACGTACTGACGGAAACACCGAACAGCTTTCTGCTGTAAGGTCTGAATGCCGAAAGCGCGCACTTACGAACAGTCTGCTACTTTTCGGTGGGAGCTGTCT
>CAJTMU010000092.1:8147-9095 GCA_910577365.1 uncultured Oscillospiraceae bacterium
TCCCTGTATCTGCCATTTTTACCTACCTTTCGTCGGGGTTTTTCAGATAACGCTCCAGTGCGTTCTCCATAGCCTCCGAAATTTCTATTGATGCATATCTGCTCCCGTTTATGGAAGCCTCGTAGCTCTGCATTTGCGGCACTTCCTTACGTGTGTATTTCCGATACGAAGTGAAATTAACAGTAAGCTGTACCACACCATCATCGACAGTCCGCAGCTTTACATCGGAAACGCGGAATATCTTACCCGTCGGTCTGCCGTCCGTATCTATCAGCGGTATCTCCCTGCGATTGCTCACTATCGCCGTCAGAGCCTTAAAAGCCCGCTCGTGAGCTCCCTGCGTAGTACTGTCAAAAAAATTGATATACCAATTATACTCCGCCGAATAGTCGTTCAGCGTTGCCCTGTCCGTGTCTATTTCGGGCTGCGGGAAATAAGCCGCGGGCACAGCGAATCTCTGCGGTATATTCCAGTAATATGGTGTCGGGTTTCCGCTGCTGTCAAGAACATACTTGATTATGCTTGCAAGCTCCTGCTCCAACATATTGCTTACCCCCTACCCGAAATATTTGTCCAGCCATTCCTGCATACGCCTGTCAAGTGCCTGCGGGAATATCTTGTCCATTATCCGCAGAGCGCTTTCCCAGTAGTGAGCGCCCTTTACCCACTTTCTTAGGACTATCCCAGTTTTCGCGTTCGGATCATATGTGAATTTATTGTCATCGTCCCATGTGCCCGGCACAAACCTTGCTTTCTCATCGTCTCCCAAAGAAGACGCTTCGTCCCTTTTGTGCTTAACTATCCAATGTCCATCGTTCACATAGGAGGCGTATTCCACATTTGTCCCGACCTCCAGCACAAGCCCGTCCTCTTCGATTTCCCACACGTTAGCCTCATGCCCTCGGTGAAAGCTGTTAAGGAGATTTCTGGTGTCCATAACCTTTTTTC
>CAJTMU010000093.1 GCA_910577365.1 uncultured Oscillospiraceae bacterium
ATGAAGAATACCCCATTACGATATGCGGTCAGACAGTTATCCTCACCAATGGGGAACTTGCCGCCGCCCTGTTATCCCTGCCGGAGAGAAACCGGGAAATCATTTTCCTTTACTTTTTCGGGGATTATACACAACAGGAAATCGGGGAAATGTACGGACGCTGCCGGAGTACGACCGGGTATCAAATCCGCAGGACGTTAAAACTCTTGCAAAGGAAAATGGAGGTGCTTTCGCATGGGGAATCCGAATCTTTTGCCCTATGAAACGATTGTCCGGGCGACCAGCGGAGAGCCGGAAGCCGTGGACGAGGTTTTACGGCATTACAGCAAGCGTATCCGAATCGCCGCCATTGAAAACGGACATATTGATAGGGATACCGAGGGCAGCAAAAACCAGCGGCTTGTCGCTGCCCTGTTCAAGTTCCGTTTTGATGAACAGGAAGTATAAGAAATTGCTTTCATTTTTTGAAAAATGGATATATAATAAAGTGACAACAAATCGGGATTTGAACAGGAGAAGCATATGATACAAAAAGTAAATTTGAAAGAGAATGTAAATTCGATTGATGGTCTGTTCCTCTATAAGAGGGTGGGTACATTGAATAACCATATGTTAAATGTATTGCAAGCGGAACATAGAACTTTAGATTTCCATATACACGAAAATTCTGATGAACTTTTCTACTGTATTGAGGGAGAATTTGATATTGAGTTTGAGGACGGATTAACACATTTGTGTGAGGGAGATTTTATAATAATTCCTAAAGGGACAAAACATCGTCCAATATGTAATGAATTAGTCAAATGCCTGTTGATTGAAGTTGAGGGAACTCTCAATCAAGAAAATACGGGTGGAACATACACAGAGTAAGCAGGTATAGTAGTGACAACCTCAAATTTGTAGAATTGCAGCCAGCTAAAAATTGGATAATCGCCGCTACATAGAACAGCACGCCAAGACAGGAAATCAAGAAAAGGTTTCCTGTTTTTTGCGCCCGTTTTGGCATTTTCAAAAATCGCCGGTATTATGCCGTGCAAAGGGGATAAAGAGAAATTACCTCTCATGTTTGGCAGTTTTCAACTTTTTAGTGGTGTGGGTAGTAAAAAGAAAAATAAAGAAATTTCCAAAAATCTCCGTCATTCTTGCTTTGTGTGGTGTTGTAGGTAGTAAGTGGAGAAATTGCCTCCTCATAGCCGGCAGAATCCACGCCCCGCCGGCAAAATTTTTACACTTCTTTTACTTCTATATCTCACATGAGCAAATGTACATGGCATTATGCACGGCGATATTTTCGGATAATCGACTTAAAGTTAAAAAAGCTTAAATATGTCATGACTTAATAGCGCAAAAATTAAAACCGATAAATAAAATTTAGTTAAATTAAAATCATTGACCTGAGTATGTAAATATACTCAGGTCAATGATTTTTGCAAAAAATTGTCAACGCAGCGTAATTTAAATTATTAGTAAGCCTGTGAACGGCTATTTTTAAAAACGATCCAAATCTTCAAATCGGGAATGTAACGTTAAATTTACTAAATACCTGTCAATTGGCATAAATTTTTCAAATAATTTTCTCCCAAAAAATTTAAACAAAAATAATGTTGACAAAAACTTTAAACAATGTTATAATAAAATAAATCTGAAATATCGGTTTTCCGCATATCCGAAACAAAATCTGACGCGGAAACGTGGATATGCGGATATAAAAATGTTTGTCGTGAAATCGTTTACGAAAAATGCTATATAATAAAGGAGGTTACATCTTAATGAAGAAAACCAAAATCGCGGCGGCGCTGCTGTCTGCCGCAATGCTTGCTGGAATAACCGGCTGTGAGGACGAAACTCAGCAGTCCTCTATACCGCAAAACAGTTCCCCGATCGTTACCCCTGCCGCAACGACAACCACCGCCGACCCCGATGAAAACGCGGCTACCGACCAGAAGGTAAACGAAATATCCAGCAAGGATTACACGCCTGACGGCAATGCCGGCAAGATACTCTACCTCGGTTACTACGACCTCGCGGGAGATCAGAAATCTTCCGAGCCGTACCTTATTTTCCACTCAGAGCAGTACGGCGGCGAGATTGAATATAAAAACTGCTCCAGCGGAAGCGCTTACTTTGACACTCTCGGCACAATGATAGCCGCCGATGATTCTCCCGACCTTGTGCTTTATGAATGGCTTTCATTCCCGGGTGGAATGAGCAAGAGCATGTATGAGCCGCTCGATGAATATTTTGACATTGACACCGAGTTGTGGAGCGGCATGAAGAAAACCATTGAAGATTTCGAGTACAAGGGAAAGCATTACTACTATCCTTTCCGTCTGCGCACCTATTTTGCTCTTAACTACAACCGCCGCACTATTGAGGAGGCAGGTCTTAAGGATCCCTATGAGCTTTATAAAGAGGGCAACTGGACTTGGGACACTTGGCGCGACCTTATGATAGACTTCTGCAATCTGAGCGAGGATAATATCGGGTATATCAGCGCGGCTGACGTTCTCGCGTCGGTAGTAGCGACAACGGGCGTGAATTTTGTGGACGTTCAGCCTGACGGCACCGCAATTAACAATCTTGCGGACCCCAATGTACTCAGAGCTATGCAGTTTATTGAGGATCTGTACCGCTATGGTCTTATGCACCAGAAGCAGTTGGGTGACTGGGTAGCACCCGACCTTTGGGCAGCCAACTCCGACCGCGCTTTGTTCCTCGGACTGGAGCCTACATGGTGCTATGAGGCGGCTACCGGAAAAGTGCAGAACCCCAAGGGTGTTGAGAACGACATTCACGACACGGTTTCGGACTTCGCATTTGTTCCCTTCCCCCGCGATCCTAACGCTGATAAATATTACCAGGCATGTGACAGCTACGGATATATGGTGCCCAAGGGGGCAAAGAACATCAAGGGCGCAGTTGACTGGATATACTGCAACAGAGTATATGAAACCGATGAAAACGTCATCGCGCGTACAAGAGAGCAGCATCTCCACCCCGAGATCATCACTTACGTTGACGGCAAATATGCGGGTGAGCGCAAGTGGCAGATGATGTGGGACGAGTCTGTATATGATACCCTGCTTGACCTCACAGACCCCACCAAGTTTGAATTCAATTTTGACAACTGCTACGGCTTCAACAGTGAGCTTTCCACAACCATAATTGGCAATATGCTGGACGAGGTCGGATTCCGCGGCGGCTCTTACTCACAGCTCAGCAATCAGTATATACCTGTTGTTGACGATATCATAAACAGCTTCAAATAATTTTTGTTATTGGTATCAAAAATCCCCTGCGCCTAAACGCAGGGGATTTTATCTTGCTGGAAAAATTTTAGCAGCGTAATGTTGGCAATGTTGGCGCGGAAAAATCAAATTTAAATAATTCAGCTTAGATTAACACTTTATATACAGTCTGAATCCCCCATGCTTAAGCAAGGGGGATTCCTTATGCTTTTTACAAATCAAATTTACCCTTTGCGAAATAAAATGTTGCAAAGTAGTCCTCGGGGGTTTCCGCGCGTCTTATCAGCTTTACCGAACCGTCACCGCGCAGCAGAAGCTCAGCGCTTCTCAGCTTGCCGTTATAGTTGTAACCCATTGAAAATCCATGCGCTCCCGTATCATGGATAGCAATATAATCTCCAATCTCGATTTTCGGCAGCATTCTGTCTACTGCGAATTTATCACAGTTCTCGCATAATCCGCCCGTTATGTCATACTTGTGGTCGCAGGGTGAGTTCTCCCTGCCGAGTACAGTGATATGATGATACGCTCCATATATCGCGGGGCGCATAAGGTTTGCCGCGCATGCGTCAAGACCTATATACTCTTTATAGATATGTTTTTCGCGTATCGCCTTTGCTATAAGCATTCCGTAGGGAGCAAGCATAAATCTTCCAAGCTCGGTAAATATAGCCACATCTCCCATTCCCGCAGGAACAAGTATCTCCTCATAAGCCTCTCTCACCTTTTTGCCGATGACCGCGATATCATTCTGCGACTGGTCGGGCTTATAAGCTATTCCCACGCCGCCGCTTAGATTAATAAAGGAAAGCTGTACTCCTGTTTTCTCCTTTATCTCTACTGCAATGCGGAACATTATCCGCGCCAATGTTGGATAATAATCGTTGGTGAGCGTGTTGGATGCGAGAAAAGCGTGCATTCCGAATTTTTTCGCGCCTTTCTCCTTTAATATCCTGTAACCATCAATAATTTGCTCGTGCGTAAAGCCGTATTTCGCGTCGCTGGGGGTATCCATTACGTTCGGGCTGCCGTCGGTGCGGAATTCCCCGCCTGGGTTATAACGGCAGCATATGGTTTCGGGGATACCAGTCAGCTTATCCAGAATATCAATGTGCGTAAAATCATCAAGGTTAATGATTGCTCCCAGCTCAAAAGCCTTTTTAAAGTCTATATCGGGGGTGGCGTTGGATGAAAACATTATGTCGTGCTCCTTTGCGCCCACCTCGTCAGAAAGCAGAAGTTCGGTATAGCTGGAGCAGTCAAAACCACAGCCCTCTTCCTGAAGCACTTTCATAATAAATGGGTTGGGGGTAGCTTTCACCGCAAAATACTCGCGAAAGCCCTTATTCCACGCGAAAGCCGCTTTGAGTCTCCTCGCGTTTTCCCTAATCCCCTCTTCGTCATAGATATGGAACGGTGTGGGATAGCTTTTCGCTATTTCCTCAATCTGTTCCTTTGTAACAAACGGTTTTTTCATTTCTATTGTCCTTTCCGAAAAATAATGATGTATCAAGAAAGCATGCTTTCCGGACATTTTAAAATTTCTTTTTTATAGCCGCTGCTCAGATTATGCCTAACATCGCACGTATTCTCCCGAAAAATCCCAGTTCTTTGTCAGCTTTGGCGAGAAGCTGCTTTGCATTGCCGCTTTTTTGCAGCTTCATTGACATTTTCGCGCACCTGCGGGCTTTAGCCGGCTCTTTTGCTATCAGATATACTCTGCCAAGCTCCAGCCAGCGGTATTCTATGTGATTTTCGCTCATAAGCTCGGGAGTGTCGCAATAATCTATGCAAAAGCGCAGACAGTCTATCGCGTCCTGAATAAACTCAGGGGTGCATTGCATCTCGTCCTCCACTATCTCCTCAAGCGTAGTATAGTATTCCCAGTGGATATCAAAAGAATCAGGGTACAGCGCAAGTGCTTTCTGATAGTACATCCGACCCTCTTTCAGACGATATGTAAACACCAGCAGCCAACAGCCGAGAAAATTACAGAACTTTGCAAGCTCATGCCGCTCCTCCTCCGTTTGCGCATTCGGCTCACACCTGCGCAAAACGATTTCGGCACCGGCTATAAAATTATTTTCATCGGTTTCGTTCTCAAGCTTACACGCACCAAATTTTCGGTGAAATTCAGCAATTTCTGTTTTTATATCCTCAAGCACAATTCACCCTCCGTCTGTCCGAATCGCGTGGTTATTACACCAGTCGCCGGATAGTGCCGCCGTAACAAACAAAAGAGTTATCAGAACAATTTTCGACGCGAACAGCATCTGCGGATAAGCCACAGATTTTCTCCATGCATTTTTCCAATTTATATGTGATATTTGTGTGCTGCGAGATGCCAAGCAAAGTATAAACGCCGTGTATAAGCGATACCACCAGCAGTATCACCGCAGAAACGGAGTTTTTTCCTGACACCGTCAGCACGACATATCCCGACGCCAAGCCGATGACAATGGCTGCGCCCATGATCTCACATATTTTTGGACCCGTTGAGTATTTCAGCTTTTCTTCTCTAACAGCAAAACCCTCGCTTATCCATGCAGCTATACTGAACTGAATACCAAAACACCAAAGAATTTAAACATTTATACATTCATGTATTTTTCAAGGAACTCCGCGGAAAGCTTTATCCACCGATGGCAGCTGTCGCTGATAAACATCTCGTTCCAACCGGTAGCTTTATCGCAGGTAGCCAGACCGTGAGGACCTTCGTCGAACATATGAAGTTCCACGGGGATTTTATTGGAAATGCACGCCTTTGCCATCACAAGTGAATTATGCGCGGAAACGCAGTCATCATTAGCGGTGTGCCATATGAAAATGGGCGGAGTTTTCGGCGTTACCCTGTTCTCCAGTGACAGACGTGAAAGATCGCTTCGGCTTGCATCCTCGCCGAGAAGCACCTTGAAGCTGCCCTCATGCGGAGCGGTAACTCCGCTTATAACGGGATAGCAGAGTATGGCGGCATTGGGGCGAAGTTCCTCGTTTTCGCAGCCTAATGTTTTCAAAAGCGCGGCGTCGTTCCACATGGTGGCAAGGCAGCCCGCCAGATGTCCGCCCGCCGAGCAGCCCAGCACAGCCAGCTTCTGCGGGTCGATATGGAATTCCTCCGCACGCATGCGAACCTTATAAAAGGTATAAGCCGCGTCGGTCAGCGACGCGGGAAATCTCGCGTTGCAGGTATACGTAACCACAAACGCGGCATAGCCCCTCGCGAGATACTGAAGCGCTATCGGCTCTCCCTCTCTGTCGCTGCAGAACTCATAGCTTCCTCCGGGGAATATGACCACACCGGGACGCTTTTCGCAGAACTGAAGCCCCGCAATGCTGTCGGGTAAATACGCCTTAACAGATGCGGTCTTTTCCTGATTGATAAAAAACGTTTTTATTGTCATTTTATTGTCCTCCCACACAATGGGTTTATATTTACTATATTGTAACATTTTTTCTCAAATAAATCAAGGGGTTGAGCGAAATTTAAACAGATAACTTTTAGACTTGACAATACTTGTCATCAGATGTATAATTAAGGCATGTACCATATCCAGTCTGCAACAAAGGAGAATATCATTGAAAAAAACACTCTTTATTATTTCGCTCGTTTGCCTGACTGCCTCATCAGGCTGTGCGGCTTCCACGGGCATAACGTCAGAAGCATGGGAGATACTCAACATGAACGAACAGTTCAACGCCGTATTTGATGTTTATGACGCGTTTTCCGAGGACGGCAAAGGCTTTAACGACGACTTTGGCGGCTGGAATTACGGCGGCGACGGCTATCTTCATGTTATGGTGACTTGCGATGACACCTTGGCATATGAATTTCTGAACGAAGAAGAAAAACGCGTTGTCTTTGAGCCAGCGGAATATTCACAGAATTATCTTGAAGAACTGGCGGAAAATTTTGTTCTTACCGTCGGTGACATCAAGCTTGAGGGCGGCAGCGTTAGCGTTCACAAAAACGATATAATTGTATATGTCGATGAGGAAACATACAATGACAGCGAGCTTATGGCGCGCTTGTACGAAGCCGCGGGGGATAATCCTGTTGATTTTGTTACAAGTCGGGTGTTGATTGTTGACGATTTATATTCTGACAGTCAGGGAATGACGAAGTTTTAGATTATTTTGCGGTTTTAAAGCTCATGGCAAGTATTGATAATTGTTAAGTGAAGGAGATTATTATGAATACAGAAAATATAATTATATGTAAGGTTGATTCTAATACGGAATTAATCGGAAAATTAGTAACATTTATTCAGAATAGCTCATGGACTGACATTAAAGACCATACCATTCAGATGATAAGGGAAAACACATTCAGCGACTGGGAGTCCATATTTGCTGCAATGTACGGAGATACGATAATCGGTCACGCTTCTGTTATGAAAACAGATTATTATCCGCTTCCGGATATCTATCCTTGGATATCAACAATTTTTGTTACAGAAAAATACCGCGGTATGAGGATCAGTGAAAAGTTGATTGAATACATAAATCAATACGCAAAGGAACTCGGTTTTTCCCGCACCTATATTCCGTCAGAGCATATGGGGCTATATGAAAAATACGGATATAAATATCTTAAAGATATAACAAACTATGGCGGCGGAACAGATCATTTATTTGTAAGGGAATTGCAGCCGTAATGTTTGCTTTCAATCTATCAGCAATGATAAACCGCGATTTATGAGTTAGTTTAATTACATGTTTTTTTAAACGAGCATATCAAATGACAGGTGCGTTTTTTTATATTTCCGTTTTTAAGTAAAAACACAAAAATCCTCTAACCCTCTTGATTTTTTAAAAAAGTAGTATAATAATTTTATAAGCGTTTAGCACTTGCACAGAGAATGTTAAAAAGTAAAGATATCAAAATTTATTGGATGAGAACTTCATCATTGCCGTCAGTAATATCAAGCTCAAGGGGGAACGTAAGCGTCCTCAAAAACGATATAATATATGTCGAAGAAGAAACATACGATGACATCGAGCTTATGGCGCGTCTGTACAAAGCTTCGGGGATACTCCCGCTGAGTTTTCCACGCCAATAAAAATCGACAAATAAGGAGAACATATGTCCACTGTTTATATTTTTTCCGGTCCCTGCGGCTGTGGAAAGACAACGCTGGCGAAAGCTTATGCGAAACATATTGCAAACAAAAATCAGGATAAACAGGTATACGTCATACACGGAGATGTTTTTGCGGCAGGATTTACAGAACCCGATAACAGGAACGCACATATATCGTCCGGCAAAATTTTGGAGTGGGAAGATATCCTGAAATTCAATTGGGACTGTATATTGACTGTGGCGCAAAAAGCCTTGGCCAAAGGGCTTGACGTTATTATAGATTATGTGGTCGAAGATGAGCTGCCGCTTGTGCAGGAACTGGCGCGGAAATACGGCGCAAAATTGTATTACATAGTGCTGACAGCGTCATGCGATACCATAAAAGAACGGCTAAATAAGCGCGGCGATTCTTACCTTACCGAAAGAGCGTTGTTTTTAAAGAATAAATTGGATAATTTGCCGGAAAATCAAGGTCATTTACTTAATAATGTGGGAAAATCTGTTGAGGATGAATTAGAACAGTTAAAAACAGAGAATTTTATCTTGGAATAATAGATTTTTACATGATAATACAGTTTTGGGGTATTTGGCTTTTTTCACACTGTTTCTGATTTTGAGTAAAATCTCAAAAAATCTTCTAAACCCCTTGATTTTTTTTAAAAAAGTAGTATAATAATTTTATAAGCGTTTAGCACTCGCAAAGAAGGAGTGCTAAAACATCAAAATCATATAGACTTCAAAGGAGCGTTTTTTATGGAAAAAAAGG
>CAJTMU010000094.1 GCA_910577365.1 uncultured Oscillospiraceae bacterium
TATAACGTACCAGCCCAAGCGCTCTTTAAGCCACTTCATGCTTATGGGCTGTCCGAATACGCTTATTATGGTGCTCGCGTCGTTCTTTATCTTGGTTTCATGTGTGTACATCTCCCCGAATCCGTTGTCGCAGGTCGTTGTTGTGTACAGAACAAGATTGTTGTAATCTACCATTCTAAGCGTTTGCTTGTCCAAGAACTGCCCCGCTTTTATCTGCGCGCCTATCAGTTTTTCCATTTTTACACCTCCTCAGGGTAAAGCATTGCATGAAGTTCGCGTAAAAAATCCGTCGTATAACTGCTTAATTCGGAGGGAGAAGCAGCGTGTACTATTTCAACCATCAGCCGATGGCGCTCCTTAAATTCTTCCTCCGTGTATGGGTTCGGGCTGCAATCCTTTAACCGTTTGTCTAACTCGTCAAATGTTACTTCCATCTTTTCCTTTCTCCGCTTTCGGCTTTGCGGCTTGCCGTTTTTCTTTGACCCTTTCGGGCTGGCGGCGGTTTTATTTTTCCTCGCAACCGCTAAACGAGGTTAGAGAAATCAGACCTTTCGGTTGAATGGTGGCTGTTTTTTCGGCGGGTATAGGTGTATTACCCTGCCATATTTCAAGCGGTGATATATACGACGAATAACGTCCTCAAGTAAATCAATCAGAAGCAAGCCAAAACGACCAAGCCATACGGTACAGAAAATAATAATAATGGAAAAAATCAGAAAATAAAGGAACAGGGGAGCAAAAGCATATTCAACAAAATATGCGAGTTCCTCGCCGCTTTCAAAAAATCCGTCCTCTACCGCCTGCCGGAGATTATCCCCGATCCAGCCGCTCATCAACCATTCCGTAATAAAATCGGGCATTTCTTTCACCTCCCTATTGTTTCACGTGAAACATAGTACAAAAATGGGGTATAATGATATTATACCCCAAAAATGTACTAAAGTCAATACCCCAAATATGGGGTATGATATAATTTAGTGAAATAAACAAAAAGGAAGAAAACAAATTATGCATAAATACCAAAGATTACAGGACCTAAGAGAAGATAAAGACTTAAGACAAATTGATATAGCAAAAAAACTTGAAACCACCCAAAAGCAATACAGCAGATGGGAAACAGGAGAATATAGTATACCATTTGAAAAGATAATACAATTAGCCAAAATATATAATGTTTCAATCGACTACATTGCAGGGCTGACCAACGACAAGCGGAAATTCTGGTAAAAAAATCCCCCGATTTCTCGGGGGTAATTTTATTTGTCATAATGCCCTTTACAAGCGATTATTTCTATCGTATCTTCAACAATACGATAAATCAACCGATTAAAACCATCAATATGTCTGCTCCAATATCCTGATAGGTTACCTTTTAACGGCTCGGGATTGCCTATCCCCTGATTGCCATTTCGTTCAATATCGGTAAGCAGTTGATTTATTCGTTTAAGAAGCTTTTTATCGGTTGTCTGCCATGATACATATTCTTCCCATGCTTTATCCTGCCAAATCTTTCTCATACGTCAATTATGTCATGCTCCTTTCCGTTCCCAGCCGCCAAATCGGCAATGCGGTACTCTATTTCTGCCGCCTCAGCAGGAGTAAATCCATTAATGTCAAGGTCTGTAATCTCAAATGGTATTTTATGCCGACGGACAACTGTTTTGGCAAATACACAAAACGCCGTTGTCATGGTCATGCCTACCTCTCCGCAAAAACTGTCAAACTGCTTTTTCAATTCTTCGTCCATACGGATATTTACATTTGTTTGTGCCATGCTATTCACCCCCTTTAACTATATTATATCAAAATTTATTGATAATGTCAATATATTTAATGACAACATAGAAATATAATTCTGCCTTTGGTGTGCACCGTTGAGCCGAAAGGTCGACAAAGCAAGGGCTTCCCGATCAAGAGGGGCGGTTTTAAGGGAGAAAACAAATTCTGCCTTTTTTATGTTGACCGCTGCTGACGTTGCGAAAACAAGGGCAATAATGATGGCGCTCGTCCCTCGCGCAATTGCTGGATATGCCGCATTTCACATCCTGCAAATTATTGCGCTGTTTAGCGGCATGCGCTAAAAGCTATGCAAGCGGAAGCCATAGCGCAGCGGCGCTCTGCTAAGCTTTCACATATCCACTTACCGAACACTTGACACCTGTGCGCCGCTGTTGTATAATGGGGGTAACAAAAAAATATGCCGCGGGGAATTTTATTACTTATGCACAAATAGGCAGCTCCCCTCTTTGGAGAAGCTGCACAAAAAATGCTCCTGAAAAGTTTTTATTTTACGAAATAACTTATACAATTCCCCGCCAAAGGAAAAAGATATGAAAAATCAATATGAAAGCGCCCCCCAGATTATTAAGGACTACATTTACTATCAGCAGATAGTAAAAGGACGTTCCGAGCTTACGGTCAAGAACTATTACGCAGACTTGAGGACATTTTTCCGATTTTATAAAATCAAAGTCGGACGAGCCTCAGCCGACCCCGCGGATTTCACAGAAATTGACATTTCGGATATAACCGAAGCAGACGTCAAATCGGTAGATTTGATGTTGGTGCAGGAATTTCTCGTCTATGTGAAAAGCGAACGAGGAAACGAGCAAAAAGCGAGATATCGCAAAGCGGTCGCTTTAAGGCAGTTTTTTAAATATCTCACCAACCACAAGCACCTGTTCGAGGTCAACCCGATGGCAAATCTGGAGCTGCCCTCGCCCAAAGCGGCTCTGCCGAAATATCTCACGCTCGAGCAGTCTCTGGAAATGCTCACACACGTTGACACCTCCGCGCAGAAAAGAGATTACTGCATGATAGTTTTCTTCCTTAACTGCGGAATGCGTTTAAGTGAACTTGTGGGGATAGATCTGAACGATATACGCTCCACCCGCGGCAGCGGCGGAGAGCTTGTCTATACACTTAAAGTGCTCGGAAAAGGCAGCAAGGAACGTATAATTTACCTTAACGACGCTTGTGTAAACGCTTACATGGATTACCTCGCGCCTGACGAAAGCGACCCCGACGTGAGAGCGGCAGCAGGAAACCGAAATATGTCCGCCAGATGCGACGCTCTGTTTCTCAGCAAACGCGGAACGCGGATAACAAACCGCCGCGTCGAGCAGATAGTTGACGAGTGCCTGAGAGCCTGCGGGCTGGACAATGTGGGGCTTTCTCCCCATAAGCTGCGCCATACCGCGGCTACACTTATGTACCAGAACGGCGTGGACGTAAGAGTGCTGAAAGAGGTGCTCGGACATGAGAACCTCAATACCACCCAGATTTACACACACGTAGCCAATTCCCAGCTTGAGCAGGCTATGAAACAAAACCCGCTCTCCAAGGTCGACGGCAACAAGCATAAGGATAAATAGCTTGGTGAAATTATCCAAAATAATCATTATACTATTGACATTTTCGTAGAATTGGAGTACAATTATATGGTATAAGGTTTGAAAGGTATACATGCTTTTTGCCGCACAAATTGTTTGAGGGGGATAATTTAATGCCGAAGTGTCGTGTAAATGATATCGATATTATGTATGAAGCATACGGCAATGGTGACACTGTTGTATATCTCCAGTCGGTGCTTGGCGGCATCAATCCCGGGGCATATTATTTTGCGGGCAGACTTTCGCGGAGCTTCAGGGTGATTATCTGGGACGGTCCTAATTGCGGGCAGTCGGGCACGGTAATAAAAGATACCCCAAGCGAGTATCATCTTGCCTGTGAATATTTAGCGGGGCTTTTAGATGTTCTCGGAGAAAGCTCTGTGCATATCGCGGGCTGTTCGGGCGGCGGAGAAATGGGGCTGTTGTTTTCCGCTCTATATCCCGACAGGGTTAAAAGCCTTGCTATGTACCGCCCCACCGACACTTCCACCGAAATGGAACATATGATAATCAAGGCGCGCTATTTTGATATAGCGGACGCGGCGGCAATATCAATGCGCGAGGCTGTGAGATATTCAGAAGATCCTCCGCCGAACAGGTGGTCGGGAATTTCACACTGGCTTGCGGAATTGTATCGAAAAGACAGCGAAAAGATACTCGGAATGAATAACAGGGATTTTTCCCGGATAATTACCAACTGGGGAAAATGGATGGGAAACCCCGGTTTTTACAGAGCGAATTTAAGTGATGACAGCCTTGGGCAAATAAAAATTCCCGTATTGATCTGCCCGTGTCCGGACGATTATCACCCCGAAAGGCTTGCCGAAGATCTGAATAAAAATTTGCCGCGTTCCGTTTGTGTTCCCGTAGGAAAATATCGTTCCGTAAATGAGATATACAATGCGGAATATGATGAAAATCCATTTGGCGGCTTTGCCGATTTTGTTAATGAGTATGAGAGGTTTGCGGAGAATGTCGCGGAAAATTCTTATACAAAGGAGTAAAACATGGAAAAAGTCAGAATAAATACCAGCCGCGCATATGATGTGCTTATCGACAGCGGCTTGCTGGATAAGGCAGGAGAGCTTATCGCGCCGCTTGCCGCCTCAAAGCGCGCCTGTGTGATAACGGACGACAATGTTGACCGGATCTATGGAGAGAGGATCGTGTCCTCGCTGAACGGCGCGGGGATAACGGCGGAAAAGTTTGTTTTTCCGCATGGGGAAACGTCCAAGAACCATTCCACGCTGCTGAAAATATATGATTTTCTTGCTGAAAAGGGCTTCACCCGCTCTGACATTATCGTTGCTCTCGGCGGCGGCGTTGGGGGAGATACGGCGGGCTTCGCCGCGGCTTCCTATATGCGCGGCATTGATTTCGTTCAGATACCCACAACGGTGGTTTCCCAAGCCGACAGCTCGGTAGGCGGCAAGACCGCCGTTGACATACCCGCGGGTAAAAATCTGGTCGGAGCTTTCCATCAGCCGCGGCTGGTGATATGCGATACTGACACGCTGAATACCCTTACTCCCGAATTTTTCTCCGACGGAATGGCGGAGGTAATAAAGCACGGAATGATAAAATCCGCTGAACTTTTTGATATACTCTCAGCAGAGGACATCAAGAAGAATATAGTGGATATTATGAAACGCAACGTTACCATCAAAGGCAATGTTGTGGAAAATGATGAACGGGAAAAGGGCGAGCGCATGCTGCTCAATTTCGGGCACACACTGGCTCACGCTCTGGAAAAATATTATAATTTTTCGGGACTTACTCATGGCTGTGCGGTCGCAATAGGAATGAGCACGTTCACGCATATTGCAGAAAGGCGAGGAATGTGCGCTGCGGGAGTTGCCGACAAGCTGGACGCGCTGCTGATGAAATGCGGACTTCCGCTTACCGACCCCGCGCCGCTCGACGAGCTTTTCAGGCTGTCGCTGGGCGATAAAAAGCACCTTTCAAGCGGCATGAACATTGTGATATGCTCTGATACAGGCAAAAGTGAGGTCGTAAAAATGTCAGTGGACGAGTATGAGAATTTTTTAAAGTCATAGCAATGCAATGTTGTCGCAGGAAATTTTTTGCGGGCAGGTCGCAAAAAATTTCTTTTAAATAAGGAGATAATATGGACATAAGGATAACACCCAAAAGGATGCGCGGAGCAGTCACGGTGCCGCCGTCAAAAAGCGTCGCTCACCGCATGATAATATCAGCGGCTCTTGCCGACGGAGTTTCAGAGATATCCAACCTCTACCCTTCCGTGGATATTCTGGCGACAATGGACTGCATGAGAGCCTTGGGCGCGAAAGTGGATTTTAAAGACGATAAGGCGGTAATAGAAGGGATAAAAAAAGTCCCCGACAAAGCCGTTCTGGATTGTCATGAATCCGGCTCTACGCTCAGATTTCTTATCCCGGTTGCCTGCGCTTTGGGCATAAACGCGGAATTTATCGGGAGCGCAAAGCTGCCGCAAAGACCGATAACTCCCTTTACCTCAGAATTTCCCAAGCACGGGGTCGCTTTTGATTTCGGCAAGGCGGAAAACGGCTGTTCCCTCCCCTGCTCCATTTCGGGAAAGCTGACGGCGGGGCGCTTTGAAATAGACGGAAGCGTTTCCTCGCAGTTTATTACGGGGCTTATGCTTGCTCTGCCGCTGCTTGATGGTGACAGCGAAGTTGTTCTTACCTCCGCGCTCAACTCAAAGCCTTATGTTGATATCACTCTCGGCGTTCTGTGTGATTTCGGGTGCGACATATCGCAAACGGAAAGCGGATATTTTATAAAGGGAAACCGTAAGCTGAAGCCTTTTTCGGGGAGCGTTGAGGGCGACTACTCGCAGGCGGCGTTCTTCCGCGTGGCGAACGCACTCGGCTCGGAGCTGGAGATAAACGGGCTGAATAAAAATTCGCTTCAGGGTGACAAAATAATTGAGGATATATGCGAAAGCTATACCGCGGGCGGCTGCAAGCCTTTTGACATCGACTGTTCGGATATACCCGACCTTGTTCCCATACTTACCGTGCTTGCCTGCTTCTGCAACGGAAAAAGCCGTCTTACCAACGTTGCCCGTCTGCGATTCAAGGAAAGCGACAGGCTGGCGGTAACCGCGGAATGTCTGAACAGCATCGGCGGCAAGGTCACGGTTCTTGAGGACTGCCTTGAGATAGAGGGCGTGGAAACTTTTAAAGGCGGGGAGATATACGGGCATAACGACCACAGGATACCCATGTCAATGGCAATCGCCGCAACGCGCTGTGAATCTCCGCTGATAATACGCGGAGCGGAATGTGTAAGAAAATCCTACCCCGACTTTTTTGACGTTTACAAGACGCTTGGCGGAGAGATAGAGATACTTTAAAAGAGGCGGTACGTAAAATCCTTTAAATAATATTTTGAACAATGGAGAACAGATATGTCATCATGCTTTAACGGCGGTATAACCGTCTCGCTTTTCGGAGAGAGCCATGGGCGCGGTATCGGTGTGGTAATAGACAACCTGCCCGCGGGCGAGGAGATAGACCTTGACAAGATTGCGGGATTTATGGCGCGGCGCGCTCCCAAAAAAGACGGCACCAGCACCATGCGAAGCGAAAAGGATATCCCCGAGATAATGTCGGGTCTTTACAACGGAAAAACCACAGGTACTCCCCTTTCGGCAGTGATTTTTAATACCGACCAGCATTCGGGGGATTACGGGAATATTTCACATATCGCCCGACCCGCACATGCGGACTATACGGGCTATCTGCGCTACAACGGCGCGAACGACCCGCGCGGCGGAGGGCATTTTTCGGGACGGCTCACCGCGCCGCTTTGCTTTGCGGGGGCTGTGTGCGGGCAAATTCTCGCACATCGCGGCATAACTACGGGGGCGCATATTAAATCAATAAAAAACGTTACAGACGAGAGCTTCGACCCCGTGAATATTACCGCGGAGCAGCTCGAGGCGGTAAAGTCCCGCCCCTTCCCTACCCTTTCCGAGGAAGCGGAGCGCGGAATGCGTGAGGTCATCGAAAACGCGCGAATGAGCCTTGACAGCGTGGGCGGTATCGTTGAATGTGCCGCCGTGGGGTTTCCCGCGGGCGTAGGCTCTCCCATGATGGACGGACTGGAGAATATCATAGCGCGGCTTGTTTTTGCCATTCCCGCGGTAAAGGGCATTGAGTTTGGCAACGGCTTCGGCTGTGCGGAGCTTTTCGGCAGCGAAAACAACGATGAATTTGCGCTGAAAAACGGCGGGATAGCCACCAAAACCAACAATCACGGCGGAATACTCGGCGGTATCAGCTCGGGTATGCCGATAATTTTCCGCACGGCTTTTAAGCCCACCCCCTCGATATCGCGCCCGCAGAACAGCGTGGATTTCAAGGATATGACGGAACAAGAGCTTGTGATAAAGGGGAGACACGACCCCTGTGTGGTGCCGCGGGCAGTTCCCTGCGTGGAGTCCGCGCTCAATATCGCGCTGCTTTCCGCGCTTAACGATAGACCGTAAAGGAGATTGGTTATGAAACACCCGCAGGAAAAGATCGTAAAAGCCTATGATTTCAAAGGAATACCCGTTGAACTGGCAGAATGGAGCGATACCGTATGGTGCGGCAAAATAGGATATGCCGAAAATAACACCGACGAACCGAATGTTGAAAAGATAATGTCGGATTTTATGTCCGTCTCTGTTGCTCCCAATGACCGCGAGGATAACTGGGACGTATGCATAAGCGTAAATTATCTTTCGGACAAGCGCCCAAGCGGCGTGATGTTCGGATTTCTTGTCGCAAATGACAATCAGCCCGCCGAATATGATACTTATAAAATTCCTGCCTCAAAATATCTTCGCATAAGAATGTGTGACGAGACCGCCGCGGCGCTCGGTCATGAGCCGTGGCAGGGTGGAATACCTCCCTATGAGTGGATCGGAGAGCAGATCGCGCCGGAGCTTAGGTATACCTACGGCAGTGACGCGATTCCGATAATTGAATATTACGGTTATTTTGACCCCGGGAGCGGAACGCACAAGCATTGCTATTTATATGTTCCGGTCACGGAAGTGTAAACCATTGAGCCGAAAGCATTGAAACGCTTAAATCATACGGGACAAATATGCCCGATACAAAATAGGGAGAGCAATTTATGGAAACTCCAAGGATAAGAATAGAGGACAAGGAACAGATCCGTATTCTTATATGTCATCTGATATATTCGCTGGGCTGCCCCCTTTCGCGTGAGCAGCTTATCGAGATAACCTCCTATGAGCAGGCGGTGAATTACTTTGACCTCACGGAGGCGCTGGAGACCATCGGCGAGCGGCACTGCGTGATAACCGAGCAGGAAGGCGCGGCATTCTACTCCAACACCGCGATAGGAATAAAGGCGGCAAAGGAGCTGTCAGAGGACCTGCCGCCCTCTGTAAGGGAGAAAATGTTTGAGGAGGCTGTGAGAGTATATACCCGCGACGCAGTAAAGCAGCACAGCTCGATACTTTCTGTGCGCTACGCACAAAACCCCAAGGGAAGCTGCACAATGGGAATTTCCATAAAGAACGATAATGGAAAACAAAAGTATTATCTTAATGTCATAACCGAAACCGCAGAACAAGCAGAGAACATAAAATCAAAGTTGAAA
>CAJTMU010000095.1 GCA_910577365.1 uncultured Oscillospiraceae bacterium
TGGCTTTTCCACCGAGGACGGAGAGGTCATGCTTACGAGAGAGATCTCCGCAGACGGAAAAAGCTCCGCGAGGATAAACGGCAGAACAGCTACTGCCGCTATGCTCCGCGAGGTGGGCAGCCTGCTTGTGGATATCCACGGTCAGCATGAGAACCGCATACTTATGTCCAACGACAACCAGCGGGACATTCTGGACAGCTACGGAGATATCGGCGAGGCTCTGGAGGACTATCGCACGAAATTTCGCGATTTCTCCCGCGTTTCGAGAAGGCTGAAAACGCTGCGTGAGGAAAATGAGAACCGCGCTTTTAAGAGTGAAAGGCTCACCGCTGTTATAGAGGAACTGGAGGCGCTTAACCTTTCCAAGGGAGATGGAGAGCGTCTGGAAAGCGAATTGGAGCGGTGCAGAAGCTCTGCAAGGATACGCGCGGCTCTGTACAACGCTTACGGCTGCCTTTATGCGGAGGAAAGCTCTGCGGCAACGGACATGCTGCGCGAAGCGCGTAAGGCTCTGGAATCGGTTTCGGATGCCGAGCCTGCGGCAGGAGAGCTTGCACAGCGGCTTGATGAAATAATACCCGAGGCGGAGGATATCGCTTCGGAAATAATCTCTTTGATGAGGGACGACGACGATTATCGCCGCGAGGAGCTTGCTGACCGCGTTTCCGCTATTAAACACGCTAAGCGCAGGTACAATATGGACAGCGACGAGCTGGTTGACTATCTTGAGCAGTGCCGCGGGGAGCTTGCTGAGCTTGGCGGTATGGAGGACGAGATAGAGGAGCTTTCCGAGCGGAAGCATATTCTTGCCGAAGAGGTAAAGAGCCGCGCGGACAACATAACTGCGCTCAGAACCGCTGCAGCGGAAAAGCTGTCCGCGGAGATATGCGGGGAGCTGAGTTTTCTTGCCATGCCGCAGGTGAAGATAGTTTTCGCCGTTAAGCCCGACAAAATAACCATAAATGGGCGCGATACGGTGGAAATGCTTATTTCGGCGAACGCCGGCGAGGAACTGAAGCCGCTGAACAAGATAGCCAGCGGCGGCGAGCTGTCGCGAATAATGCTGGCGATAAAGAGCGTTCTCGCAGACAACGATGGTATCCCGACGCTGATATTTGACGAGGTTGATGCGGGAATAAGCGGCAGAGCGGCTCAGAAGGTCGGGATAAAGCTGGCTGAAACCGCGCGTAAACGTCAGGTGCTGTGTATAACCCACCTTGCACAAATAGCTTCACGGGCGGACTGCCATCTTCTTATAGAAAAGCAGACTGACGGCGGTCGCACCTTTACCCATATTGAAAGGCTTGATTTTGAGGGGCGGAAATCCGAGCTTGCGAGGATAATTGACGGAGAAGGCAGTGAAAGCAGTCTTAAGGCGGCAGAGGAAATGCTGACGGAAGCGATGAAAAACGAATAATAATTTAAAATATACATGCCGCGGTTGAAAAAATCGCGGTATTTTTGTGATAATCAGCTTAACAGAGCGTGTTTACGGCAATCTGCGCTTCTGCTTGCGAAAAAATGCGGCTTAAAAAGTGGGAAATTTGGCTTAACCATACGGGTTTAGGTGCTGTAAATAATTGATTTTTCCAAGTTTGCATTTAGAAGATAATAACTGTAAATCCTTTTGCAGTACGGTTTAACAATAGTTTCTGCCTGTTGAAACGTGCTGCCGCAGCTTAGGCTATATATAACATAAAATCGCTCAACCATACTATCTGACAGCGCTTTTATAAGGCTTTAAAGCTTGTGAGGAAATTAATTAAGCTTCGTGTGGCTTGCTTTTATTTCAGTAATGTTACAGAAAACTATTTTGCTTTTTTCATAAAGCTGTCACAATAATTGATTATAATAAAAGCACGATAAGGGAGGCAGTACAAATGGCGTACGGGAACACTTTCAAGCGCAGGGAAATGAAATATCTTCTTGATGAGCAAACGTACGCTGCGGTGCGTGAGGCTATTTCTCAATATATGACGGAGGACGGATACGGCAGACACACCATCTGTAATATTTATTGCGACAGCGACAACAACGACCTGATACGTGAGTCCCTTGAAAAGCCGTTTTATAAGGAAAAATTAAGGCTTCGCGCTTACGGAAACGCTGTGGAGGATGAGAGCGGCTGCTTCCTTGAAATAAAGAAAAAGTTTTACGGAGTGGTGTACAAGCGCAGAGTGAAGCTGCCCTACAAGGCGGCGCTGGATTATATTAACGGAGGTGAGCCTCCGGTTTATTCCCAGCAGATAGCTGAAATAGATTATCTTATACATAGGGCGATGGTAAAGCCGAAAATCGTTATCTGCTATGATAGGAGAGCTTTTTTTGGAAACGAGGATCCGGAGTTTCGCGTTACATTTGATGGAAATATCCGCAGCCGCACCGACGACCTCGATCTGCGCTCGGGGGATTACGGTGAATTGCTGGAGGGTCAGCCGCGGCGCGTTATGGAGATAAAAGTGGCGCAGGCTGTGCCGCTGTGGATGGTGAAAATACTTTCGGAACTAAAGCTTTATTGCGGCTCTTTTTCAAAATACGGAAGCATCTACCGCTCCCGTTTTGCCGATATGACCTGTTCTGTTGACAATATTACGTCTGAAACGGAGTTGTTTTATGTTTGAAAGTATAATAATTGAGCCAGAGGGGCTGACGGCGCAGTCGGCTATTGTGCTGACAGTTGCCTCGATTGCCCTCGGCGGTCTTGCGGCGGCGGTTTACCGTATTACAAACAGACGTCGGTATTCCAAAAATCTTATGGCTGCGCTGGTGATTCTGCCTGCATTGATTCAGGCGGTGATAATGCTGGTCAACGGCTCGGTGGGTGCGGGAATAGCAGTAATGGGCGCGTTTAATCTGGTCAGATTTCGTTCTGCGCCGGGAAGCGCACGCGATATATGCTGCATTTTTTACGCGGTAGGTATAGGGCTTGCCACGGGAATGGGGTATTTAGGATTCGCGGCTGTCTATGCTGTGATAATAGGAGCGGTGCTGACAGCGTTGAGTTTTATTCCCTCTTTTGGCACAAAACGCACCGCAAAGCTTCTTAGAGTGCTTATTCCCGAAAATCTTGACTATACCGATTGCTTTAAGGATATTTTTGACGAATATCTGACAAGCGTTTCCATGCTTCGTGCAAAAACATCAAATATGGGGACAATGTTTGATTTGAAATATGAGATAGTTCTGCGTGATGAGCTTAAAGAAAAAGAACTGCTGGACAAAATACGCACCAGAAACGGAAATCTGACGGTTTCCTGCGGTCTGCTTCCGGAAAATCATGAGGAGCTTTAAAATGTTGGTTTATAGGTCAGACGCGGTTTAACCCAGCCATATAGCACTAAAGTCTGCGTTTGCGCGTAATTTCTCTAAGGACGGCGTGGAATGTCCATTTTAAACAAACCTCGTTTAAACACCCAAAAATATTAAGAACATATTTTCCGAAAGGAGGTATGCTCCCCATTGGGAGCAGTCACCGTTATGGATATGAGCTTCAAAAGGCTTGCGGCGCTTTGCTCGCTGGCAATAACGATAAATACCGGCTGCACGGATAATTTACACAGCAGCTCACAAAACAGTTATACTCCGCTTATAAACGGCGAGACCGCTGAAAGCGGAACGGAAATTACACCGGAACGCGCCGAGGAATGCGACTATGCACCCGCAGATGAAGCTAATACCACGGTGGTATTTTCAGAGGGCAGAGCAAGTGTAAAGGGCAGTGGCGCAAATGTCAGCGGAAGCACCGTAACTCTTACTGAAACAGGCGTATACGAAATACGCGGCGAATGCTCCGACGGCAAAATAATAATAGAGGCGGACGATGAAAGCAGTGTAACTCTGCTGCTTAACGGGCTTAAGCTTACAAGCGCAGATGGAAGTGTTATAGACTGCGAAAACGCAGGTAAGCTGTTTATCACGCTTGCGGAAGGCTCGGAAAACGTTCTTTCGGACGCTGAAAGTTATGCTCTTTCCGATGATGAAACAGAGCCGGACGCCGCTGTGTTCTGCCGAAGCGATATGACGATAAATGGTAACGGCAGCCTAACGGTTAAGGGGCTTTATAACGACGGGATAAAATGCAAGGACGGTCTTAAGCTCTGCGGCGGTGAAATAACTGTAAACGCGGCAGGGGACGCGATAGTCGGAAAGGATTATCTTGTTGTTGCGGCGGGAGAGCTGAATATCAGCGCAGGTAAGGACGGTTTGAAATCCTCCAACAACAAAAATGATTCGCTTGGGTATGTGCGTATCCAAGGGGGAGATATCTCTATTAAATCGCAAAATGACGCGGTTCAGGCGGAAACGGAGATTATTATAGACGGCGGAACTGTAAAGGCATTTTCGGGAGGCGGCGCGGCAGCAGTAGAGCGTTCTAATCAAAAAGATATCGGCGGCATGTGGGATAAGCAGTTTTTTAAGTTTGGAGGTTTTCATGACGATCCCGACACTCCCGACAAAGCGGCTGACAGCGAATCCTCGGAGAGCATGAAGGGACTTAAGGCGGGAACGGCTGTTACGATAAACGGCGGAGAGCTTGAGATAGACTCGGCTGACGACAGCATTCATTCAAACGGAACGGTGAGGATAAGCAATGGAGATATCAGGCTGGCCTCCGGCGACGACGGTATTCACGCGGACAATAACGTGACCATAAGCGGCGGGGATATCTATATAGAAGATTCTTATGAGGGTATAGAGGGTATCAGCATAGACGTGTCGGGCGGTAATATCTCGGTTTTCGCATTTGATGACGGTCTGAACGCGGCTGGTGACGGAAATTATGGTGATGAATACTATATAAGCATCACCGGTGGAAATATTACTGTGAATGCTGACGGGGACGGACTGGACTCCAACGGAAGCATGGCGCTGAGCGGCGGCACACTGGTGATATTCGGTCCGACAACAGATATGAACGGGGCGCTGGACTACGACAGCTCTTTTGCGATAAGCGGGGGAACGCTGATAGCGCTTGGTTCCGCGGGAATGGCTCAGGTGCCCAGCACGCTTTCTCAGCCTTGCCTTGCAATAAATTCCGACGTTGAGTCAGGCAGCTCCATTGAGGTTCGTGACGAAGAGGGGAATGCGGTTCTTAGCGTAGAAACGCCTAAGCCTGCGCGGTCGCTTATTTTTTCTGCGGAGAATCTGTCCGAGGGCAGCGTATATGGGATATATGCCGATGGGGAACTGATTTTTGAGGTTACAGCTGGGGACGGAGTGAGCGGCAACGGTGCCGATGGCGGCTTTATCGGATTTGGAGGTCGCGGTGGTGGTACGTGGGCAGGTACGGATATACCCCCGAACGGATTTGGTCAGAATGGACCAGACGGATTGCCGCCCGACAGACCCGATGGTGGGCGGCTGCTTCCTGACAGGGCAGCGTAGATTTTCGTGTATTTGCTGCTGAGTCGGTATATGACTTATTTTAAGTAAGTTTATAAAATACCATAAGGCTTTTGTCAGTTTATAGAAAAAGTTATTGCTGCAAAATGCTGTCACAGGAAATTTTTGAGAGACCCTAAGTCAATAATGCGGAGCGAAGCGGAATGTTACTGACTTATGCAGGACGACGAAATATCAAATTTAATAAAATTTGTTTAGATCAACACTTTATATACAGACTGTAATTATTTTTATAATTTCCCGTATAGCGAAAAATACCGTTGTACGGGAAATCTATGTTCCGGCAGTCAGCGAAAACATGACTTAATGAATTTAACCACACGATTTTTGCAAAGTTTCTTTTGTTTAGGCAATAATAACCAAAAAAAATCTATAAAGTTTGTGAATAATGTTTCTTTACAAAATGGGAAAATTAACTTAAAATAATAAGTAACAAAATTCATTATTGAAAGGAAAGCTGCAAATGATCAAGAAAAATGTGACCATGAGCGATATCGCCAAGGTTATGAACGTCAGCACGGTTACGGTATCAAAGGCTTTGGGAGACCGTGACGGGGTAAGCTCTGATCTTCGTGAGCGCATAAAGCAGAAGGCAACCGAAATGGGTTACAGAATGCATACGGGCACCCATGGCGCAAAGGACGGGCTGAATTATAATATAGGTATTGTGGTGGCGCGGCATTTTATCAGCGACGCTTCGGCTTTCTACTGGATAATGTACAGGTATATTGTCGAAATGCTTCAGAAGCAGAATTATTACGGAATGCTTGAAGTGGTGGACGACGTGCTGGACGGGCGCGGCGAGATACCGAACTCGGTTCTGGATAAAAGGGTGGACGGTCTGATCGTTCTCGGACAGTTTTCCGACGAATATATAAACAGACTTATGTCATACTATATTCCGACGGTTTTTCTGGATTTTTACGGAAGCAGTGAGGAATCGGAAACGGTGCTTGCAGATAACTTTTACGGGGCGTATATGCTGACAAATCACCTCATTTCATACGGTCACAGACGGATAGGTTTTCTTGGCAGCATAAGCAGTACATCAAGCATACAGGACAGATATCTGGGATACTATAAGGCTCTGTTGGAGCACAGGATACCGCTTCGGCAGGACTGGCTCATAGGCGACCGCTCCAACGAAAGCGATATATTTCCCTCGTTCACACTGCCGCAGGATATGCCCACGGCGTTTGTCTGCAACTGTGACGAAACCGCATACAAGCTTGTAAATCAGCTTAAAGCCGCGGGTTATTCCATTCCCGACGACATATCGGTAGTAGGGTATGACAATCATATTTACTCAACAATCTCCTCTCCAAGGCTCACCACTATCGACGTAAACAGCCGTGCTATGTCCGAGGAGGCTGTGAATATTATACTGCATAAAATCCGCGACGGAAGCTATAAGCGTGGCAGAACGCTGGTTACAGGAAAGCTGGTTAGGCGCGAGAGCGTTAAAAATCTCACTTTGGAGTAAAAAATGTGAAAAATTGCTTGACAAACAGCTTTTGGTGTGGTATAATAATTAAGCCGCATGTGTAAGGTTTGAAAAAGTGGGTAAAAACATGTTTTATGGTGCTACGCTTTTATGAGTTTTCCATTTAAAAAAGAAAAATTTTGGACAAACGTCCGAAAAGGAAAATTCAAGTATTCAAAAACAAAGTTTTTGAGCCCTGCCTTAGCACAGCGAGTCTGAAAAAATGAGGTAAAAAATATGTACGCAGTTATTGAAACGGGCGGAAAGCAGTACCAGGTAAAAGAGGGCGATATCCTTTTTATCGAGAAGCTGGACGCTGAGGGCGAGGTTACCTTTGATAAGGTAATTATGGTTGGCAAGGATGACGGCGTTACCGTTGGCGCACCATATGTAAGCGGCGCAAGCGTTAAGGCTACTCTCCTGAAGAACGGCAAGAGCAAGAAGATAACAGTTTTCACTTACAAGCCCAAGAAGAGCAGTAAGAGAAAGATGGGTCACAGACAGCCCTACAGCCAGGTGAGAATTGAAGCTATCAACGCGTAATGATCAACGCTGTTTTTTATCGGTATAGCTCCATAGGTTGTAAGGGGACGCTGTATGGATTTTCGGTGTCGGGTCACGCAGGCTGCGGCTTTGAGGGGAACGATATCGTTTGTGCAGCGGTCAGTTCCGCAGTAATGCTGGTATGCAACGCGTTGACAGACTATTTCGGTGCGTCGGCTGATGTCGGCGTAGAGGAAAATCGGATAACGCTGAAGCTGAAAGATTATAATGATTCAGCGCAGCGGCTTATTGAGGCGTTTTACGGGCATTTGGAGATAATAGCCGAGGAACACGGCAGGGTCAGGCTTGAAGTTAAACAGGAGGAGATTAAAGATGATTAGGATCAGTTTACAGTATTTCGCTCATAAAAAGGGTGCAGGTTCTACCAAGAACGGACGTGATTCCGAGTCCAAGAGACTTGGTGTAAAGCGCGCTGACGGTCAGTTCGTGCTTGCGGGCAATATTCTTGTAAGACAGCGCGGAACGCATATCCACGCGGGCAACAACGTTGGCAGAGGTTCCGACGATACCCTTTTTGCTCTTACTGACGGCAAGGTTAAATTTGAGCGCGTCGGCAAGGACAGAAAGCAGGTCAGCGTATACGCTGATTGATAATCCTAACGGTACATCATAAGGCGGATTATTTTAGTCCGCCTTATTTAGTTATTCGTGCCAGAGGTGTGACATGGACGATTTTTCAATAAATCGGATACTTTCCATGCAGAAAGAATTGCAGGAAAAGTATAAGGACAGATGGGAGCCTGTTTCGCCTGAAACGGGAAAGAATAAGCTGCTTTGGATGATCGGCGAGGTTGGAGAGGTTATTGATATTATCAAAAAGAACGGTCATGAAAGAGCAGTGTGTGACTCCGAGCTGCGCAAGCATCTTGTTGAGGAGATGGCGGACGTTCTTATGTATTTCGGCGATGTAATGCTTTGCTACGGCATTACAGCTGAGGAAATTGAGCGTGGTTATACGGAGAAATTTGAGAGAAATCTGAATCGGTGGTAAATTTGTGTTGTACTGCGCACAATAAACGGGGTGCGTTTATATAAATCAACTAAAACAGAGAAATTTAGGCTGTAAAAGCACAAATCAGTAAATTGCTCTCGAGGAAATTTTTTGCAGGTCGCCAAATAAGCAGCATGAGGTGAAGCGAAAAACTGCATAATCGACAGTATTGCGAAAACGTCGCTTTTCGCAGTTTGCAGCGTTGCGGAAAATTCTTTTAAATCAGGAGATAAATATGTTTGTAGATAAAGTGGAAATTGCCATAAAGGCGGGTAACGGCGGCAACGGCGCTGTTTCCTTTCACCGCGAGAAATATGTAAATGCGGGTGGACCCGACGGCGGAGATGGCGGAAAGGGTTCGGATATTGTTTTTGTGGCTGATGATAATTTGTCCACACTTATTG
>CAJTMU010000096.1:0-1985 GCA_910577365.1 uncultured Oscillospiraceae bacterium
AGCTATTCTAACATAAATTATTATTTATAATACAAAACTGTAATTCTATCTCTTGGCAATTATTACATTGTTTTTGGAAAATTTTGTATTTTATTCCTTAATATAGATTAAAATGATACTAAAAAGCGAAAATAATTGAAAATATTTTTAAAAAAAATTAAAAATGTATAGCATTTTTTTGAAAAGTATGTTATACTATCCTATATAGTTGGGGTATTTTGCGTTTTTTGCGCATACACCGGACAGAAAGAAAAGGTGATTTATTATGGCAAAGGATATTAATCTTCAGGACGTGTTCCTTAATCAGGCAAGAAAAGACAGGATTCCCGTTACAATTTATATTACTAACGGTTTTCAGTTCAAGGGTGTAGTAAAGGGTTTCGATAATTATACGGTTATTCTTGATACGGACGGAAAGCAGAACCTTATCTATAAACATGCTATCTCCACCATTACACCATTTAAGCCGGTGTCAATTCTTGACGCTTATGAAAAGACCGAGGAGGAATAATGCACTCGCGCTGGACGACCGTTACTGTGTTCGTGCTGTCTGCGTTTGTTATCCTTATTGCTGTTGGGCAGCTTTTCTTCGCGGGCGGCGAGAAGCTGAAATATGAAACAGCATATCTTTACGGTATGGAGGAGGAGGTTCCCTTTGATGGGGTATACCTTCGCGACGAAACGCTTATTTACGGCTCGGGAACGGGTATTCTCAGCTATGAACATGAAGATGGCTCAAGGGTTGGAAAAAGCTCTGTTATCGCGGGTCGATACAAAAACGAAAATGAGATCGATTATCGCAGGGAGATAGAAGAGCTTAAGGAACAAATAGAGGTGCTTAAAAGAGCCGAAGAGCTTATCGGTACCGATAACTCCCAGCTTGAGGCAATATCGGGTCAGATAAACGAGCAGCACTCCGCTTTGATAAGCTGCATTGTCGGCGGTGAATATTCCGATGCTTCCGCACTTCACAACAGCTTTCTGGAGGTTATGTGCAAGCGTGAGATAACCTTGCAGGAAAGCACGGGTTATTCAGAAAAAATTTCCGCGCTTCGAGCGCGCATCTCGGAGTTAGAGGCGCTTGTTTCAGGTGATGTTCAGTGGATATACGCGGGCGGATCGGGCTACTTTGTAAGCAAGGTTGACGGCTATGAGGGTGAACTTGGCTTCTCGGACATAGATTCTCTTACGGAAAAGCGCATAAACGATATAGTGGCAAATCCGGAAAAAAGCGGCGGGAACGCTGTGGGAAAGCTTATATCAGATTACACATGGAGGGTCGCGGCTGTTATTGATACCGAAAAAATGTTCGGCATCTACGCCGGCAGCAAAGTTATGCTTCGCGTGGGGTCTGACTCGTCTTTGCTTGAGGCGGAAGTGGTTTCGGTCGAGAACTGCGGAGACGGGAAGTCAATTTATGTGTTTCAGTGTGACAGACTCACATCGGCGGTGGTTCAGGGACGCACGGCGCATTTCAAGCTGGTAATAAGCAGCTATGGAGGATTGAGGGTATCGCGCGGCGCTATTCGTTACGATGAAGAGGGAGAGCGCGGAGTTTACATTGTCCGCGGGACAAGCCTTGCGTTCAGGAAAATAAACGTGTTGTACTGGGGCGAGGATTATGTGATATGCTCGCAGGAAACGGGCGAGGATTATCTTAAACTTTATGACAGAATTGTCACAGAGGGCAAGGATCTGTATGAGGGAAAAGTTGTTGAGTAACGAGCAAACGGGCTTTGAGGATATAAAGGAAAACTATGCCCGCATATGTGAAAATATCGAACGCGCTATGTCGCGGGCGGGGCGGAGCGATAAGGTAAGGCTGATGGCGGTCACCAAAACCGTTTCACCCGAAAGGATAAACTTCGCATCGGGACTTGGGATTGACCTGCTTGGCGAAAACCGCGTGCAGGAGTTTCTGGATAAGCGGGAAAGCTATCTGCCAACGGAAATTCACTTTATTGGCTCGCTTCAGACCAACAAGG
>CAJTMU010000096.1:1995-8793 GCA_910577365.1 uncultured Oscillospiraceae bacterium
GTGGACAGTATGCGGCTGGCGGAAGAAATAGACCGCCGTGCAGCTAAGCACGGGCTGGTGATGGATATACTAACCGAAATAAATATAGGCGGGGAGGACAGCAAGAGCGGCATTCCGCCGCAGGAGGTAAGGGACTTCTGCGCGCGGCTGGGCACGCTTAGAAACGTCAGGCTGAGAGGTCTGATGACAATACCGCCGCCCAGCTGCGGGGAAGAGCGCTTTGCACAAATGCGGGGGCTTTTTGAAGATATTAAAAGCGGAGCGAACTTAGCTGATGCGGCATGCTTCGACACGCTTTCTATGGGTATGTCGGGGGACTATGAGGCGGCAATAAAGCATGGGGCCACAATAATCCGGATAGGCTCGGGTCTGTTCGGATACAGACGACCCGCGCGGTAACGCGCCGGACGGGTCAAGAAATATATAATTGGGAGGAAAATATTATGGCATTCAAGTTATTCAATTTTGGGGGCGACGACGATTACAGAGATTACGACGACGATATGGACGAGGGATACGATACCTCATCCTCCGCGGTAACGGAGAGGGAGGCTTATTCCGATGATATCGGCTACGGTCAGAAGTCCAAGGTCATCAGCATGAGCAGCGGCGGAAATAAGCTGGCTGTACTGGTTCCCACAAGCTATGAGGAGGTTATGCAGGAGGCGGTAAGCTACCTTAAGGAGAGTGCTATCGTTATTCTTAACCTCGAACGTGTGAACAGTGATGCGAGAATGAGGATAGTTGACTTTATGGCGGGCGTCGTGGCGGCGATAGAGGGCAAGATGAAAAAGACAGCTTCCTGCTCCTATGCGATAGCACCCAAAAACGTTGATTGGATCAACGACCTTGAGGATTACGGAGTCTGATTTGTGAACCCGGGGGCGCTGAATGAAGAGGAACGCTTCCTTGCCGCACATATCTCTGATTTGCAGCGGCTTAGCGTGAAATCGGGAGTACCGCGTTTTTCTGCTTTTCTTAACGAAAGAGAGGCGGTCGTGGCGGCGCGGGCGGTAAAGGGCAAGCCCGAGTTTTTCGGAGGATACGACGGTGCGGCGAGAATGGTATGCGGTTTTTTTGAGGATACATATGCCGAGGAAATGCCGCATAATGAGCTGTTCCCCGTCCGCGCCGTTACTTTTTCGTTTCGTGAGTGCGATAAGCCGGCACACAGAGATTTTCTCGGCGCTTTGCTCGCTTTGGGTATAAAGCGGGAGCTGCTGGGGGACATACTGGTTGCGGAGGGCTACGCAGTGGTTTTTTGCCATGAAACGGCGGAGGACATGATATACCATGTCGATAAAGTGGGGAGAGTGGGCGTGAGCGCTGTTAGGGGTGTCGCCAAGCCTCTGCCCGAAATCAAGACAAAGAAAATTGACGCTTCAGTGTCTTCGCTGCGGCTGGACTGCATTGTAAGCGCCGCAGTGAATGTTTCAAGAGAGAAATCCGCAGCACTGATAAAATCGGGGCAGGTGAACGCAGACTTTTTGCCCTGTTTGAACGTAAGTGAAGAGCTGTCTGAGGGTACAATAATTTCTGTACGCGGCAGCGGAAGATACAAACTGTCCGGTATATCGGGGGAAACCCGCCGCGGGCGGCTGAGAATTATTATAGAGAAGTTTATTTGAGATCAATGGCATTTATCGTGAAAAAAAGGTCGGGGCGTTCCGCGTTTTCGGCTTTACAATGGTACGGCGCTTTGTCATTAACGGAAAGGTGAAAATTTATGAACGCAAAGGATATTATTACCAGGAAATTTGAAAAGGCAACGTTTAATGGTTATAAAACCGATGACGTTGATGATTTTCTGAGGGAAGTGTCAAATGAGTACGCGCAGCTTCAGAAAGACAAGAGTGAGCTGGAGCGTAAGTTGGAGGTACTTGCCGATAAAATACGCGAATACCGCGATGACGAGGACGCATTAAAGGACGCGCTGCTGCTGGCGCAAAAGCAGGGTAACGCCATAGTTTCCGAATCCAGAGCATCTGCGGAGAAGCTCAGAAAAGAAACAAATGAAACTGTTACAAAGCAGTTGGCGGACGCAAAGGAAAAATCCGAGAAAATGATAAAGGACGCGGACGACTACGCTAAGAGAATGACAAAGGATTCTAACGAGCGCGCCGATAAGTTGGTAAAAGATGCGCGCGCTAAGGCAGAGGAAATAAAGACCACAATGAATCGTCAGCAGGAGATACAAGAGCGGATTCTTCAGCAGACCCGCAAGGAGGTCACAGAATACAGAAGCAGGATAATGACACAGCTTAAGCAGCATATGGAGATGCTTGAGGGGCTGCCCGAGAAGATTGAAAATGATTTTGTGAAGAAGACTGCTGCTGAAGTGGAAAAGCGCGAAGCAGAGCGCGCAAAGGAGGAACGCGCCCGCGAGGCTGAAAACGCGGCAAAGGAAGCGGAGAGAGCTAAGGCGGCTGCAAAACAGCAGGCGGCTCAGAAGAGCGCCGCCGCGAAACAGGAGAAAAGCGGTGAAAACGCCGATAAGCCCGACGAGCCTTTTAAGGCAGAGGAAAAGGAAGCCGGCAAGACTGCCGAAATGCCTTTCTTCAACTCAGACGCCGAGTCTAAGCGCCGCCGTAATGATTTGCAGTTCGGAAAAAACAAGAGCTGACAATAAAGAAAATATTTTGATGACGGGCTTATGCCCGAAATGAAAATCATAAATTATATATTAGGAGAAAAACATGATGAAAAAGGGCGAGGAGTTATCCGAACAAGCTTCTTTCCATGACGGAGTATCTCCGATCGTTGTTACGGAAACCGAGGAGGAAGCTCAGTTTAATCAGCTTTGGAGCTATCTTGTTCCGCCGTCGGGACGGGCAAAAACCGCGCAGGGGGAAATTATCCGTATCGCCGGCAGAGTTCAGCATGAGCTTTGGGACAACGGCGGAGTCAATTGGGACGATGATTTCCGAAAGATGCTGCGCGCATTCCCGAAATATGTGCGTCTCGGCAATGCTTTCGATGAAGACGATATTAAATTGGCGGAGATTCTGACGGAACTTATTATCAAAGCAGGCGATGAAGGACGGGCAGATGGCAACCTTTGCTTGACGCTGTGTTCGTGCGCCGTTGCGTGGGTAAAGCAGAATCCCGAGGTAATTGCGCCTTTGGAAGCGGATTACAGCCGATAAATTTACATTTATTCAGGAGGACAGATATGTCAGAGGATTTTAACAATACGCTCAATCTTCCGCAGACCGAATTTCCGATGAGGGGAAATCTTCCCAAGAGAGAACCGGAAATGCTGGAAAAGTGGGAGAATGAGCGGCTTTATTATGCCCTCGCGGAGAAAAACAAGGATAAACCAAGCTATACCTTTCATGACGGACCGCCTTACGCGAACGGCGATATTCATATGGGTACGGCTCTTAATAAGGTATTAAAGGATATTGTTGTAAAGTATAAGAGCATGACGGGCTATAACGCCAATTATGTTCCCGGGTGGGACTGCCACGGGCTTCCCATCGAGCTTAAGGCGCTCAAGCAGATAGGCGTTGACAGCGGCGCTGTCGATCCCGTTCAGCTCAGAAAAAGTTGCCGCAGCTTCGCGCTGTCCTGCCTTGACGACCAGAAAAAGCAGTTTAAGCGTCTCGGCGTTTGGGGGGATTTCGACAATCCCTACCTTACCCTTGCTCCCTCGTTTGAGGCAAAGCAGGTAGAGGTGTTCGGCGAGATGGTCAAGAAGGGCTATATCTACAAGGGATTGAAGCCCGTTTATTGGTGCGCGGACTGCAATACCGCCCTTGCCGAGGCGGAGATAGAGTATCAGGACGACCCCTGCTATTCGATTTATGTCAAATTCCCGCTGGTTGACGACAAGGGAAAGTTTGACGGGCTGGGAATAGACCTTTCAAAGGCTTATGTGGTTATCTGGACGACGACTACTTGGACGCTGCCCGGAAATCTTGCGGTGTGTCTCGGACCGAATTATCAGTATACGTTTGTCAAGGTTGAGGACGCGGAAAGCAGGCACAACGGCGAGTATCTGCTGATGGCGGAGGAACTTGTGGAAACGGTAATGGCTGCCGTGGGAATTAAAAATTACAGCACCGCGGGCAGCTTCAAGGGCAGCGAGCTTGACCTTATAGAGGCGCATCACCCGTTCCTTGACAGAAAAGCTCCCATAATAATCGGCGACCATGTAACGCTGGAGAGCGGTACGGGCTGCGTTCACACTGCCCCTGGCTTCGGCGTGGAGGACTTTGAGGTCTGCATGAAGTATAAGGGCATGTTTGAGATAATCGTGCCAGTAAACGAAAAGGGTATACTTACCGAGGAAGCGGGTCCTTTCGCGGGGCTTAAGACCGCTGACGCGAACAAGGCTATTGCGCAGCGTCTTGAGGACGATAACACGCTGCTTGCCATGCAGAAGATAGTTCACCCCTATCCCCACTGCTGGCGCTGTCATGAGCCTATAATCTACCGCGCGACGGACCAGTGGTTCTGCAATGTGGATATGTTCAAGCCTGAAACCATAAAGGCTATCGAGCAGGTTAAGTGGATACCCGAGTGGGGCGAGGAGCGCATAAAGAACATGGTGAATATGCGCAGCGACTGGTGCATTTCCCGTCAGAGAAGATGGGGCGTGCCTATTCCCATGCTTTACTGCGAGGACTGCGGAAAGACAGTTATCAACGATACTACTATAAAAGCGATATCGGATATGTTCCGCGCGGAAAGCTCCGATTCGTGGTATATAAAAGATCCCTCTGAGTTTATCCCCGCAGAGGTAAAGTGCGAATGCGGCTGCGGTAAGTTCCGCAAGGAAATGGATATTTTCGACGTGTGGTTTGACAGCGGATGCTCTCATGCGGCTGTGCTTCAGGAGCGCCCCGAGCTGAGCTGGCCCGCGGATATGTATCTCGAGGGCTGCGACCAGTACAGAGGCTGGTTTCAGTCATCGCTGCTCACCTCGGTGGCTACAAAGGGAATAGCGCCTTATAAGGCAGTATGCACCCACGGCTGGGTGGTTGACGGGCAGGGGCGGCAGATGCACAAGTCGCTCGGCAATCAGATATTCCCCGAGGAAATAATAAAGGATTTCGGCGCGGACGTGCTGCGCTTGTGGGTGGCTTCGCTGGATTATCACAATGATATCCGCGTTTCCAAGGATATGCTCAAGCAGCTTTCGGAGAGCTACCGCAAGATAAGAAATACAGCGCGCTATATCCTTGGAAATCTCGGTGATAGCAAGGGGTTCAACCCCGATACCGAGATGGTTTCCCTCGACAAGCTCAGCGAGCTTGACAGGTGGGCGCTGGCTAAACTGGACGGCGTTATAGAGAAAGTTCGGGCTTCCTATGAGGCTATGGACTATTATCTCGCTTATCACGCTATAATCAGCTTCTGCGTGGTGGATATGTCCAACTTCTATCTGGATATAGTTAAGGATACGCTTTACTGCTCGGCCGCGGACGCTCCTGAGAGAAAAGCGGTGCAGACGGCGATGTACATTATCCTCGACGCGCTGGTAAGAATGATAGCACCTATCCTCAGCTTTACGGCGGATGAGATATGGCAGTTTATGCCGCATAAGTCGAGCGATGATATGCGCAGCGTCATGTTTAACCTTATGCCCGAAAAGACGGGCGTGGAGCTTGACGGTAAGTTTGAGGAAAAGTGGGCGAGAATACACGCGGTTCGCGACGACGTTCTGGCGGCATTGGAGCTTAAGCGCGCCGAAAAGGTCATCGGTAAGCCGCTTGACGCCGCGGTGGATATCTACACCGACGACGCGGGGCTTGTTGAGATGCAATCCGATCTGGCGACTGCTTGTATCGTAAGCGAGGTTAAAGTTCACGTCGGCGGCGAGGGCGAATATAAGGGCAGCACAGTTTCCGTGAGCGTTTCCCATGCGGAGGGCGAATGCTGCGAGCGCTGCTGGGCTTACGCGGACAGCGTGGGCAGCATTGCCGCGTATCCGCGCCTTTGCAGGCGCTGCGCGGAGGTTGTTAAACTTAATCTGGGCTGATATTTTTTCGGGGGAGGGGAAGTGTCCCTTCCCCGAAAAATTTATAAGGGGGAATTTTTACGCAGTACGTCGGGTTATTGATTGCCGCGGTGCTGGTGGGTATCGACAGGCTGACGAAGTGGCTTGTCACATCGAACATGGAGCTGAAGGACTCGATTCACATCATTCAGATAGGCGGCAGAGAGGTGCTCAATATCACCTACTACACCAACGACGGTGCGGCTTTCAGCAAGTTTGAGGGGCAGACCGCCATGCTTATCGCCGTAACTTCAGTGATGCTTGCGGTAATGATTGGGTTGCTGCTTTTTAAAAGGGTAAAGAGAACGCCGTTTATTATCGCGTTTTCAATGGTTATCGGCGGCGGCGTGGGAAATCTTATAGACAGAATATTCAACGACGGGCTGGTCGTGGATTTTATCGATTTCAGGATAATCAATTTTGCCGTGTTTAATTTTGCTGATATATGCGCTGTCTGTGGTGCGGTGTTTATTTTACTGCTTCTGGTGCGCGATGAGGTAACGGAAAAAAGGAAAAAACGCGCCGAGGCAGCGAAATCCGACGAAAAGACCGAAACGGCGGCGGAAAATGGAGAAAATTGAGTTTATCGCCGCGGGCGGCATAAGGCTGGACAAGCTTATATCGGAAAATACGGAACTTTCAAGAAGCGCAGCGGCGCGTCTTATAGAGCAGGGGAGCGTGCTGGTGAACGGAAAGCCTGCTGATAAAAAGGATTGTCCTGCGAAGGGGTCTGCTGTTGAAGTAATGCTGCCCGAGCCGCAAAGCGCAGATATTCTCCCCGAAAATATTCCCTT
>CAJTMU010000097.1 GCA_910577365.1 uncultured Oscillospiraceae bacterium
TCCGCGTTGTCCTCAAACAGAGAGTTAGCCCAAGCGGGACCCTTACCCTCCTTATTGGTGGTGTAGGGAGTGGAAGGCTCAGAGCCTGCCCAGATAGAGGAGCAGCCCGTAGCGTTGGCAATATACATTCTGTCGCCAAACAGCTGAGTTACCAGCTTAGCGTAAGGAGTTTCACCGCAGCCTGCGCATGCGCCGGAGAATTCAAGCAGCGGCTGCTTGAACTGCGAACCCTTAACGGTGGTATCCTTGAACTTCTCAAGAACTTCGGGCTTATCGCTAACCTTGGATACCGCATAGTTGAACGCTTCCTGCTGATCCCTCTGAGTTTCGATGGGCTTCATAACGATAGCCTTCTCCTTAGCAGGACATACCTGCGCGCAAACGCCGCAGCCCGTGCAGTCCAGTGTGGAAACAGCCATGGAATACTTAAGACCGGGCAGACCGGTAGCATCCTTTATCTTGGCGGACGCAGGAGCTGCGGAAGCCTCTGCATCATTCATAATAAACGGACGAATTACCGCATGCGGGCATACATATGAGCACTGGTTGCACTGAATGCAGTTCTCAGGTATCCACTGGGGAACATCAACCGCAATACCGCGCTTCTCAAACGCCGCCGAACCCTGCGGGAACGTGCCGTCCGCAATATCCACAAAAGTGGAAACAGGCAAAGAGTCGCCGCGCTGAGCGTTTACGGGAATCTGAATATTGTTTACAAAGTCAACCAGCTTCTTGTCATCGCCAGTTGCCTTGTGAACGGGAAGCTCACCGACAGCGTCAGCCCAAGCTGCGGGTACGTCAACCTTGATAACCTCGCCCGCACCCTTTTCGATTGCGGCGTAGTTCATGTTGACGATATCGTCACCCTTCTTAGCAAAGGACTTATATGCCATTTTCTTCATGTAATCAATGGCCTGATCCGCGGGAATGATGTTCGCGATGGAGAAGAAAGCGGACTGGAGAACGGTGTTGGTCTTGTTGCCCAAGCCAATCTCTTTAGCTACCTTGATAGCATTGATGATGTAAAAATTGATGTTGTTCTTTGCAATGTAAGCCTTTACGGGAGCGGGCAGCTTCTCGTCCAGCTCCTCAGGAGTCCACTGGCAGTTAAGCAGGAACGAACCGCCGGGGATAACGTCCTGAACCATATCGTACTTGTCGATATAGGAAGGATTATGGCAGGCAACAAAGTTCGCCTTGTTTACAAAGTAGGTAGACTTGATGGGGCTCTTGCCAAATCTCAGGTGAGAAATGGTTACGCCGCCCGACTTCTTGGAGTCGTAAGCGAAATAAGCCTGCGCGTACATATCGGTGTGGTCGCCGATAATCTTGATGGAGTTCTTGTTCGCGCCAACGGTACCATCGGAGCCAAGACCCCAGAACTTGCAGCAGGTAGTGCCCTCAGGTGTGGTGTTGGGGTTATCGGTGATAGCCAAGGACAGCTTTGTAACGTCGTCTTCAATACCGATTGTAAATACGGGCTTCTCGGTGTTATTGTATACTGCAATGATCTGAGCGGGGCTGCAATCCTTGCTGCCCAGACCGTAACGGCCGGTAAATACAGGAACATCGTTAAACTTGTTCTCTCTTCTGAGTGCCGCAACAACGTCGAGGTACAGAGGCTCGCCCATGGAGCCAGGCTCCTTGGTTCTGTCGAGAACGGATATCTTCTTGACAGTTGAGGGGATTGCGTCAACGAAAGCAGAGGAAACAAACGGTCTGTACAGTCTAACCTTTACCAGTCCGACCTTCTTGCCCTGCGCGTTAAGATAGTCGATGGTCTCTTCGATTGTGTCGCAGACAGAACCCATTGCAACGATAACCTGCTCCGCGTCCTCCGCACCGTAGTAGTTGAACAGCTTGTAGTTCGTGCCGATCTCGGCGTTCACCTTGTTCATGTACTCAGTAACCACGTCGGGGATAGCGTTGTAGTAGTTGTTGCATGCCTCGCGTGCCTGGAAGAAGATGTCGGGATTCTGAGCCGTACCGCGGAGAACGGGGTTCTCGGGGTTCAGCGCTCTGTCGCGGAAAGCCTGAATGGAATCCCAGTCAACCATCTTAGCCAGCGTATCATAATCCCATACCTCAATCTTCTGAATCTCGTGGGAGGTTCTGAAGCCATCAAAGAAATGCAGGAAAGGAACTCTGCCCTTGATGGTGGAAAGATGAGCAACTGCGCCCAGATCCATAACCTCCTGAGGGTTAGTGGAACAGAGCATGGCATAACCGGTCTGACGACACGCATAAACGTCGCTGTGGTCGCCGAAAATAGACAGAGCGTGAGAAGCGATAGCTCTTGCGGAAACATGGATAACCGAGGGAAGCAGCTCACCCGCGATCTTATACATATTCGGGATCATAAGCAGCAGACCCTGCGAAGCGGTGTAGGTGGTGGTCAGAGCGCCCGCGTTCAGCGCGCCGTGAACAGCGCCGGCAGCGCCAGCCTCCGACTGCATCTCAACAACCTTTACCTCCTCACCGAAAATATTCTTTCTGCCCGCGGTAGCCCAAGAATCTGTAACTTCCGCCATTACGGACGAAGGTGTGATGGGGTAAATCGCCGCCATATCGGTAAACGCATATGAAACGTGACCTGCGGCGTTATTACCGTCCATCGTAAGCTTTTGTCTTGCCATTGGTTTTTTCCTCCTTATTTATACAAAGGCAGCGCGAAATGCGCGCCTTTTTACTCAACTTATATTTTACCACATTTTCACCGATTTGTAAATAGCAATTTGGTGATTTTAATGAAATTTTTTTACTTTTCGTTACTCTGCCTCATATTCAATAATTTTTCCTGTTGCCGCGTCAATTGTGTATTCGTACTCGATTCCACTGACGATAAATTCAATTTCATACTCCTCCCTACCGTCATCGAGGTCAAACTCGGTTTTGGTAAAGGTAACATCTGAAGCTGAGAATCCCGCATGAGCCAAAGCAGCAGCTTTAGCTTCCTCCAAAGTTACGCTTCCGCCTGCCGGATTGGCGGTTGGAATGCTCAGTGCTTCCTTCGAGTGGGACATCACCATGCCGCTCTCGGCGGCTATCTTATAATCATATTCGTAATCACCGGATACAAATTCAACGTCGTACTCCGCACGCCCGTTGTCACGCTCCAGCTCAACCTTAGTAAATGTCACGTCAGAATCGGAAAGACCCGCATGGTCAAGTGCTGCAGCCTTGGCTTGTTCGGAGGTAATGCCGCCGTTCAAGGGATTTGCCGACCTTATATCCAGCGCTTCCTTTGAATGGGACAGCACCGCACCGCTCTCGGCAGCTATTTCGTATTCATATTCATGATCAGACGTTACAAATTCGACATCGTACTCCTCGCGTCCGTCATCACGCTCCAGCTCGACTTTGGTAAATGTAACGTCAGAGACGGAAAGCCCCGCGTGGTCAAGCGCTGCGGCTTTGGCTTCCTCGGCTGATATTCTGCCTGCTGCGGGTACCGACGAATTTTCGTCTGACGTAGGCTGAGAGGCGGTTGACTGATCCGAATTGACTGACGGCTTTTCGGTTTTCGGCGGAGTAGTCTGAGCGTTATTGGGCGGTGTTTTTTCTGAAACATCTTCCGTTCCGGAAGAAACTATAATTTTTGAAAATTTCAGAATGGCTCCGTCTTCCGCACTTATATCATACTCATATTTATATTCACCCACAGTAAACTCTATGTCGTATTCATTATCGTCACGGTCGTACTCCGTCTTTGTTACAGTAACCTCTTCAGCGGTAAGACCCGCATGATTAAAAGCGGCTTTTTCTGCCTCCTTTGCGCCAATAACGCCGGAAGGTTCTGAATTTACGGAATCTCCTGCTCCGCTGTTTCCTGATGAGTTCTGTGTGTCAGCACAGCCCGATAGCATCAAAGCTGCAATAATACCTATAAATGCAATTTTTGCCTTGTTCACAAAATTGTCCTCCTTATAAAAGAAATTCAAACGTTGGCAAAGTGCCTCCGTTTCTTTAGATTGCTTATTAACCTCTCTTTCCACCTATAATTATACCATTATTATAGCACTATTATAATATTTTTTCAAGCCACAGCAGAAAAAAATTCCATTTACATGGGTATAGAGTCTGTATATAAAGGTTGACCAAGAGCTGATTATTTAGAAAATTTCAAAATTTCCGCAAGCACGCTCCGTTCGCTTCGCGCGATTGCGGAAACCGGTCATAATTTGCTTCACAAATTATAACACTTTTTGAAATTCCATGCGACGAGGTTTCGTGTCATATAAGCTTTTTCTACAAGCTGACTTAACCCCCTAAAAAGGGGGTTAAGTCAGTCTATTTATAAAGTGTTGATTTGGGATGATTTAATTAAATTTGAAATTTTCGGCGGACTGCCCGACACAGCTAACTCTGCATCACAAAGCCAACTGTGTCATGATCTCGCGAAAAATTTCCCGCGTCAATATTGTGTTGAGGTTTCCTTAGATAACACCAATATTAATCAATAGATTTTTTTCGCCTTTTCAACAATAGCCGCAAACTCTTTTTTCTCGCTGCTCGTTCCGCTGTTGGCGGCAAGCTCCAGAACGCTGTCAAAGGTAGACGTGCCCTTGTATTCGGAATTTCTGAGTATCATTCCAAACTCTGCTACCGCGCTCGTAAACCAGAAATCCTCCGAAAGAGCACCGTCCATAATCGTTTCGGGAACTATGGTTTCCTCAAGAACGCTCTCCTCACTGCCTATCGGCTTGTAACGGGTAGATATCTTGCAGATATCCGTGCTGCCGATGCTCTCCGAGCCGGAGAACTCAAGCTCATATTCCGCAACCTCCTGTTCCGAGCCGGTCAGCGCCACTTCGTACAGCACTGTAACGCTGTGACCCGCGCCAAGCTCTCCCGCGTCTTTGGTATCGTCGGCGAAATCTGAATTTTCCAGCATTCTGTTTTCATAGCCTATCAGACGGTAGCCCTTGACCGTTTCGGGGTTGAACTCCAACTGGAATTTAACGTCCTTCGCCACTGTAAAGAAAGTCGCGCCCTTTTCTTCTATAAGCACTCTCTCGGCTTCGGTAACGGAATCTATATAGCTGTAATTTCCATTGCCGTTGTCGGCAAGCGTTTCCATCTTGTTATCCTTTATATTTCCCATTCCCACGCCGATAACGGAGAGATAAACGCCGCTCTCGCGCTTTTCCTCTATCAGCTTTTTAAGCTCGCTCTCGCTGGTAACGCCCACGTTAAGGTCGCCGTCAGTGGCGAGTATCACACGGTTTATGCCGCCTTCAATGAAATTCCTTTCGGCAACCTCATAGGCTGCCTGAATACCGCCCTCGCCGTTGGTACTGCCGTATGCCACGAGCGAGGAAAGCTCATCCATTATCCTGTCCTTATCGTTCACCGTAGCGCCGTCAATAAGCGTTTTATTGCTCGCGGCGTATGTCACAACGGATATTCTGTCGTTCTCGCCCATGTTTTCCGTCACAAGCGCAAACGCCCTTTTTATCAGCGGAAGCTTGTCGTAGGAGTCCATAGATCCCGATGAATCTATCAGAAATACCAGATTTGACGGCGGCATTTCAGAAGTGTCTACCTTTTTGGTCTGAAGCCCGATTTTCAGCAGCTTTGTGTTATCGTTCCACGGACAGTCACCCATCTCCACACTTGTGCTGAATGCTTTTCCATCTTCGGGTTCAGGATAATCGTAGGAGAAGTAATTCAGCATTTCCTCGATTCTTACCGCACCCTCAGGTACCTCATCGCCGTTATTAATATGGCGCCTTATATTGGTATAGGAAGCGGTATCCACGTCCGCAGAAAAAGTGGACAGCGGCTCGATCCGCGGGTTCTTAAAGCCCGACTCCTTAATGGCGGAATACTCCTCGGTGTTCCAATCCTCCGGTTCCATGTCCATAAGCCCTTCCGCTATCTGATGATCATATTTGTCTGCCGCGTTGTTCATTCCTGGCGCAAAATTGTCCATAGCTTTCAAACCCTGAGCGCAGCCCGCAAGCAGCGACGCGGCGGCACAAACGGCGGTTATAACGGTTATCTTTTTTAAATGATTTCTTAACATAAAATTACTCCTTTCGGTTGGTCAGAACGTTCTTGCATATAATACTCGGCAAGTATCAAAAAGGCTGCGAGGAATTTCCTTTTCTTTGCCCATAATATCACATATTTCATTTAAAATCAATATTTATGACATAATTGTAACCGTTTCAGCTTATATTGTAACTGTTTTGTTACTTTTAGCACGTAATTTGTAACCGAAATGTAAAAAACGGGAGCATTTGCGCTCCCGTCGGACTGTATATAATGGTTGACTAAGGGGGGGACTATTTAAAAAAATTTCAAAATTTACGCAAGCACGCTCCGTTCGCTTCGCTCACTATGCGCGATTGCGGAACCGGTCAGAATTTGCTTCGCAAATTCTGACACTTTTTGAAATTTAATGCGACGACGTTGCATGATTTATGGGCTTTTTCTACAAGCTGAAACGGGAGCATTTGCGCTCCCGTCTTTTATTTAACTCAGAATCTCGCGTTATCATAATTATATGGTTTGCTTGTTCCCACGACAACATCCTCAATTTTTTCAAGAATAAGCCAATCGTCCATATTGCCCTGCCTGTCAAATTCCAGCGGCTCTATTTTCCGTGCGCCATCAAATTCCACCAAGCAAAGGCATTTTTTGTGCCAACGCGCAAACTGCTTTTCGGTAAGCTGTAATTTCGGCTGATTTTTACTTAAAGTTTCGTTTATCTCTTCCTCCGACAGCTTTACATAATTCTCGACCCCGATAACCTCCGCCATGGCGGTTATAAGGCTGCTGCCCTTCTCGATAAAATAGAGCGTTTCACCCTCGAACACCCTGCTGTGCGGTATCTTCCTCCCAGCCGCTCCGCGCACTATCATTGTCTTTTCGCCTCGAAGTATCTTATCCAAAACGCGCTCGCCGCTCTTTCCCGAGTTATCGCAATAAACCAGATGTACCATTTAAAAACCTCATTTCTTTACACTTTTCTTTTAGAGAGCTTGGAGAACGCTACTCAATTCTATCAAATCGGATTTGCGTAAATTGATTTATTGCAAGCCCTTTAAATTCTCTATGGCTGATAATCCGCCTACCGCTTCCAAAGCGCTTTTTAGTTCTTTGCACGGAAACGAACCGCATTGTCCGCAATGCTCCAGCTCCTTGTCCTTGCAGCAATGATACCATTCACATTTTCCGTAAATCGAAGTTCCGCCCATAGCCTGACAGCCCCTGCACTCATTGTTCAAAAACGAACCGCATACGGAACAATCAAGACCGCATAAACCTAATTTCACATCAGTTCCCATCCGCATATCCTTTCTGAACAAAGCCCAATTCATTTCCGTCGGGGTCCGCGATCGTAAATTTGCGGTTTCCGTACGGCATAGTCTCAATAGGCTCAACAACGGTGACTTTATCCTTCAGCCTGTCCCAGAGCGCGTCAACGTCGTCAACCGAAAAGTTAAATCTGGCGCTTGCTCCGCTTGTATCCGCTACCATAATAGAGAAGTCCGCCCCCTCTTCGGACTCAAATTGAGCATACTGCCATCGGTCTGTAATATCAGCTCCGGTGCATTCAAAACCAATAATTTTTTCGTACCACTCAATGGATCTATGCAAATCCGAAACATTTGCCCGCGTATGAGTTAACCTTGTTTTCATCTTTCCACCTCAACTAATTTATAGAAAAATCCTTTGTTGACCCATAATACCATAGTAACATTTTAGAAGTCAACTTCTCACTTCTTCCCGCTTTTCTTCTTCCGTTCGGGAAGTTCGGGGAACATCTCCTCCACCATAGCGCACAGCTTTTCGCTGTCCTCCAGTATCGTGCAGGGCAGGAGATTTTTGGGAGTATTCTCCCATTCGCCGCACTTGCTGTCGGGCATATATTTGCGCGACGCCTTGGTGTCCTTTACCGCGAACCCATCACCGTAAATGCCGCCTATAATGCGTTCTTTATAATAGAACAGCCATCCGCCCATCATCGGAATATGCCGTATTTCTCCCAGCCCCGAGAGCTGCTCCGCTACATATTCCGCAAGTTCTTTATTAGCCATTTTTCATTCCACCTTTCTACTTATATTTGCAGGTTCTGAATTTTCCGCCTATCCAAAATGTCGCCTCCAGCGTGTGGAACTTTATCAGGCGGAATTTCGGGTCGCCGATACCCTTTGGAAAAAAGCTTCGGTCAAAATCGTCCCATATTTTGCTTTGAAGCTCCTTGTCAGCAACAAACTCCACCCTGCCTATCAGAGTTACGCTGTCACCGCCCAGAGAATAACACACGCTTGCCTTGTCGTTGTTCTCGAAATGAGTTGCTTTGCTGTTGAGTTCAGACCGCTTTGAGGACACGAAATAAATATCATGAAAATCCTCCGCAGCTCATATGCTAATAGTACAAATTCGTGGAAAGCCCTTTTCGTTCACCGACGCGAGAGTTACCACCCCGCATTTTGACAGCAGTTCTGCTGCCTGCTCTTCA
>CAJTMU010000098.1 GCA_910577365.1 uncultured Oscillospiraceae bacterium
GTATCAAACTGCTTATGCTCATTGTTATTAACCTCGCTAAAATATGTATGCTATGTATGCGATATTTTGGTATGGCAAATTCCGATTTATTCTGCTCATACGGTTTACAATGTTAATATTAGTGTAAACAGTTCATTTGCATTTCATTTAAACAAACTCGGATTTTCGCCTGATGTTTCCGCCGCTTACACATTTGAACTATATCTATATTATTATAGCACCGTTTGAAAGTTTTGTCAAGGTATGTACCGCTTTTCGATTCCGGATCCGCTCAAACGTTGAATTTGATTAGTCCATAAATTAAATAGAATAATTTTAAAGGTAATCTTACTGTACTATATAATAATCAATAAATAAGATGGTTATTCTTATAATCAAGGGGCGGTGTCTGCGTTGTCGGTGGTTTAAATTTTCCTCATATGCTGATAACATTGTAAATAAGGGGTGATGTAAATGTCAATAAATTTCAAAGAGGTCGGTGAGCGAATCTCAAAGTGCCGCCGCAAAGCCGGTCTGAAGCAATATCAGGTATGCGAAATGATTGATGTAAACTACAAATATATCTCCAATCTGGAAACGGGACGTTCCGCGCCCAGTCTGGAGCTTGTCATGAAGCTGTGCGATGTGCTTCACACAACGCCGGACTATCTGCTTCTCGGTATTGAAAATCAGAGCGCTGAGTTGTCCTCAGACGAGATAAAAAATCAAATCAACAATCTGAGTACTGCAAACCGAAAAATAGTCCTGGAGCTTATAAAAATAATGGTCGATAACCAAGAACAGACTTGAAGCGTAATTGTAAACATAAATCGCCCCACATCTTTCAACATAGGGGCGATTTTTTCTATTTAAATTACTTGTTCTCCGATATTGCCGCCTGTAACGCCGCAGCTCCTGTGACAGGATCACGCAATCACTTAACCGATCTCAAATATACCGCCAGGAGTTCTAAAGCCGTTTCTTTTTGACTCACAGTACATGTGTCTAATTCAGCCAGCAGTTCAGCCTGTTTTACAGATAAACCGGGATTTTCCTCGGTAAATAACACGTCGGGAGTAATATGAAGCGCCGCACATATTCTCAAAGCAGTCTCTATACGCATATTTACCGTTCCTCTTTCTATATCGGCATAAGTTCTGTCAGACAGATTCGCGGCTTCGGCTACCTCACTTTGAGTAAGTCCGGCTTTCTTACGGATAGCAAGCAGCTTGTTTCCTATGGCTCTGAAATCAAAAATAAGCATTTCGGTTCCCCCTAATTATCTTATATAAGAATTATACTTCCTATTCCGCTTGACAAATAGGAAGCATTATAGTATAATTATAGGAAGAATAACTCCTTATAATACGAGATTTTTATGAGGGTTAAAAATAAAAGTCAAAACTTATTTTTATATTTTGCTTTTCATAGAGAGGTGATGTAAATGTCAATAGATTTTAAGGAAGTCGGCAGGCGAATTTCAAAATGCCGCCGCAAAGCCGGTCTGAAGCAATACCAGATATGCGAAATGATCGATGTGAACTACAAATATATTTCCAATTTGGAAACGGGACGCTCCGCGCCAAGTCTGGGGCTGATAATTAAGCTGTGCGACGTGCTTCACACTACGCCGGACTATCTGCTTCTCGGCATTGAAAACCAAAGCGCCGAGCTGTCCTCTGACGAAATAAATAATCAAATAAACAATCTGAACACCGAAAATCGAAAAATCATCTTAGAGCTAATAAAAATATTGAACGAGAACCAAGGTCGGGATTGAACGCACAATTGTAAACCGAAAATGACCCCATGTCTTTCAACATGGGGTCGGTTTTTTCAATTCAATGAATTACTTATTCTCTGCGATTGCTGCCTGCGCCGCCGCAAGTCTTGCGATCGGAACGCGGAAAGGTGAGCAGGAAACATAGGTCAGACCAAGCTTGTGGCAGAACTCAACGGACGAAGGATCGCCGCCATGCTCGCCGCAGATGCCGATGTGAAGATCGGGGCGTGTTGCCTTACCCAGCTTGATAGAGGTTTCCATCAGCTTGCCTACGCCTGTCTGGTCGAGCTTAGCAAAGGGGTCGTTCTCGAATATCTTAGCATCGTAGTAAGCGTTCAGGAATTTGCCCGCATCATCACGCGAGAAGCCGTAGGTCATCTGAGTCAGGTCATTGGTACCGAAGCAGAAGAACTCAGCCTCCTTGGCAATTTCGTCAGCCGTAAGAGCCGCACGGGGAATCTCTATCATTGTGCCTACCTCGTACTTGAGGTCAGCGCCCGCAGCCGCGATAACCGCGTCAGCAGTCTTTACAACAGTATCCTTAACGTACTTCAGCTCCTTTATCTCGCCAACCAGCGGGATCATTATCTCGGGAACGATGTTCCAATCGGGGTGAGCTTTCTTAACGTTTATAGCGGCCTTAATAATCGCGCTTGTCTGCATCTTTGCGATTTCGGGGTAGGTTACCGCAAGACGGCAGCCGCGGTGACCCATCATCGGGTTGAACTCATGCAGAGAAGCGATGATGTTCTTGATGGTTTCTACCGACTTGCCCTGAGTTTTAGCAAGCAGCTCAATGTCCGCTTCCTCTGTGGGAACGAACTCATGCAGAGGCGGGTCAAGGAAACGAATGGTAACGGGGTTGCCCTCAAGAGCCTCATACAGCTTCTCGAAGTCGCTCTGCTGCATAGGCTCGATCTTAGCCAGCGCAGCCTCTCTCTCCTCAACGGTATCCGAGCAGATCATCTCACGGAACGCCGCGATTCTGTCAGCCTCAAAGAACATATGCTCAGTGCGGCACAGACCGATACCCTCAGCGCCCAGCTCACGTGCTTTCTTTGCGTCAGCAGGAGTATCCGCGTTGGTTCTTACCTTAAGCTTTCTGTACTTGTCAGCCCAAGCCATGATTCTGCCGAACTCGCCCGCGATAGTTGCGTCAACTGTGGGGATAAGTCCGTCGTAGATGTTACCGGTTGTACCGTCGATGGAGATGCAGTCGCCCTCCTTGTAGGTCTTGCCCGACAGCTCGAACTTCTTGTTTTCCTCGTCCATCTTGATGTCGCCGCAGCCGGATACGCAGCAGGTACCCATACCGCGCGCTACAACGGCAGCGTGAGAGGTCATACCACCGCGAACGGTCAGTATACCCTGTGAAGCCTTCATACCGGTGATGTCCTCGGGAGAGGTCTCCAGACGAACCAGAACAACCTTTTCGCCGCGGCCCTTCCACTCAACAGCGTCCTCAGCAGAGAATACTATCTTGCCGCAAGCCGCTCCGGGAGAAGCGCCCAGACCCTTGCCCACAGGAGTAGCAGCCTTAAGAGCCGCCTGATCAAACTGCGGGTGGAGCAGAGTGTCCAGGTTACGCGGGTCTATCATAGCAACCGCTTCCTGCTCTGTTCTCATGCCCTCGTCAACAAGGTCGCACGCGATTTTCAGCGCAGCCTGCGCGGTTCTCTTACCGTTTCTTGTCTGAAGCATATACAGTTTGCCGTGCTCAACTGTGAACTCCATATCCTGCATATCGCGGTAGTGGTTCTCCAGCTTCTGGCAAACGTCCTTGAACTGGCTGAATGCCTCGGGGAACTTCTCAGCCATCTGAGCGATGGGCATAGGAGTACGAACGCCCGCAACAACGTCCTCACCCTGAGCGTTGGTCAGGAACTCACCCATAAGCTTCTTTTCGCCGGTAGCAGGATCACGCGTGAATGCAACGCCAGTGCCGCAGTCATCACCCATATTGCCGAACGCCATGGACTGTACGTTTACGGCAGTACCCCATGAATAGGGGATATCGTTGTCGCGGCGGTAAACATTGGCTCTGGGGTTATCCCATGAGCGGAAAACTGCCTTTACAGCACCCATAAGCTGCTCCTTGGGATCGGAGGGGAAGTCTTCGCCTATCTTGGACTTGTACTCAGCCTTAAACTGACCTGCAAGCTCTTTAAGATCGTCAGCGGTAAGCTCTACGTCCTGCTTAACGCCTTTCTTTTCTTTCATCTCATCGATAAGCTGCTCGAAGTACTTCTTTCCAACTTCCATAACAACGTCGGAGTACATCTGAATAAATCTTCTGTAGCAGTCCCAAGCCCATCTCGGGTTGCCCGACTGCTTAGCGATAACGTCTACTACCTCTTCGTTAAGACCCAGATTAAGAATGGTGTCCATCATACCGGGCATGGAAGCGCGCGCGCCCGAACGAACGGAAACCAGCAGCGGGTTCTCCTTATCGCCGAACTTCTTGCCGGTGATGCCTTCCATTTTTACAATATACTCGTTGATCTCAGCCATTATCTCATCGTTAATCTGTCTGCCGTCCTCATAATACTGTGTGCAGGCCTCGGTGGTAATGGTAAAGCCCTTGGGAACAGGTATACTGATGTTGGTCATCTCGGCAAGGTTAGCGCCCTTGCCGCCGAGCAGCTCACGCATATTTGCGTTACCCTCGGAGAAGAGATAACAATATTTTTTTGCCATTGGAAATTTCCTCCTGAATAAAAATTTTCACTCTCCGGCATAGTCGCAGAGTAATATACTTCCCTCGGCGCCATAAACTCGCTTTCACACAAACGCGTCCGCGCCGCCTATAACTATTATAACAGATATCGGAAAAAATTGCTATATGTTTTTTTAATTTTTTCTTATTTTTTTGCAAAATATACAAGATACGGGGATAATATTATACAAGGGCACATAAGAGTGTTGAGTTTGAATAAATAAAGCTTACGGCGCAGGCAATACAAAATAACTTTGAACATTTTTTCAACGCCTTTTGGGGACTTTGTAAAAGCCGCTGCTTTCGGGCACAAAAAAAATCCCCGCGGCTGTGCGGACCGCAGGGAGTCTGCCGCGCGAAAAAAGGAAGGAAAACGCGCGGCAAGGGGAGGTATATTTATGTAAAGAGGCAGACCAAGGTCTTACCACTATCCATAAAGCTTTATTATAACGATTACATAATACAGCTTATGTTTGAATAACTCATTATAGAAAAATGAAAATATTGTGAAATTTTATAACACAAACACAATATATTGACCTTTATCTAATGATATGAATGAATTTTCCCCATGGTCGAACAATGTATTTATGCTTTCAGTGCCTGTGCTGTTTCTCTTGACTAACCGCCGCAAGGCGTGATATAATAATACAAAACCTGAGTGTATTCACATTAACGCTCAACGCCTATCTTTTGACGGTTTTTAAAAAAATTTTGTTGAAAATTCTTGAAGTAAATACGGTATATCCAATATATCCAGTACATCTGCGAATTTTCGGCTTGTTCTGTGAAAATTCCGCATCAAAATCCGTGCATTTCGGTTAATGTGAACGCGTTTTAAAAGGGGGGAGCCTCGGTGCTGTTGGCACGGCTGTTTATAAAGGATTATAAGAATACGGAGAAGCCCGCGGTGCGCTCCGCTTACGGCAAAATGGCAGGTCTGACAGGAATAGTGTGCAATCTGCTGTTATGTGCGGGAAAGTTTGCAGCAGGGGTGCTGTCGGGAAGTGTGTCGATAACTGCGGACGCTCTGAATAACCTGTCGGACGCCTCGTCGGGGGTAGTAAGTCTTATAGGCTTCAAGCTCGCTGAAAAATCCGCTGACGAAGAGCATCCTTACGGTCATGCGCGGTATGAATATTTGGCGGGATTTGTCATGGCGGTTATAATACTTCTTATTGGTGTGGAGCTTCTGCGCGGCAGCGTTGTAAGAATCATACGCCCCGAAGAAGTGGAGTTCGGTACTGCGGCGCTTGTTGTGCTGGCGGTATCCATAGCAGTGAAAATAGGCATGATGCTTTTTTACGGAAAAACGGCGCGGCTTATCGGCTCGGATACCCTTAGAACTGCCGCTGCGGACAGCAGAAACGATGTTATCTCTACATCTGCGGTGCTTATTGCCGCGGCAATATCCAAGTTTGCTTCGGTTCAGCTTGACGGCATAATGGGTGCGGCTGTCGCACTGTTCATACTGTACAGCGGCATCGGTCTGGTAAGGGACGCCATGAATCCGCTTCTTGGAAAGGCTCCCGATGCGGAGCTGGTGGAAAAGATACGCGCACGTATAATGTCTTATGAGGGAGTTCTTGGTACTCACGATCTGATGATACACGACTACGGACCGGCACGTAAATTCGCCAGCGTTCATGTGGAGATGGCGGGAGAGCGCAGTCTGTCGGAAACTCATGAGGTGGTGGATAAGATAGAACGTGATTTCATGCGGGGCGGGCTGAGCATGCTGGTGCATCTTGACCCGATAGTCACAGAGGACTGCACAACGGGAAAGGTGCATAGGGAGCTTGCGGAGATAGTGCTTAAAATTGATCCCCGTCTTTCGGTGCATGACATAAGACTTGTTCAGTGCGCGGAGCGCACAAAGTGCGTTTTCGACGTTGTGGTGCCCAAGGGATTTGATATGCCCGACAAGGATCTTATTGATGAGATAAGCGGCTTGATGAAAGCCATACACCCCGATTACAGCTGCTATATAACGGTGGACGTAAGCTACGCACCGGTACAGAAAGGTACAGGCGAAACGGAGGAGTGATATGGCAACGGGGATAAATATAAAAGAGCTTTTCGGAGAGGAAATAGATTCGGCGACAGAGCTTTGCCTAAAGGTATTTAATGAGTTTGAGGCTCCCGAATATACCAAGTACGGCGCTGAGGAGTTTTGCAGATTTATCCGCAACAGGGGGTTCATATCCCTGCTTCGGTATTTCGGGGCATTCGACGGAGAACGAATGGCGGGAATTATCGCCATAAGAGGCGGTTGTCATATCGCGCTGTTTTTTGTTAAAGGGGAATACCACAGGCAAGGGATAGGCAGGCGGCTGTTTGAGCGGGCGAAAAAGGAGTGCGGCGAAAAAATCACGGTCAACTCCTCACCCTACGCACTAAAAATATACCGCAGACTGGGTTTTAAAGAAACGGACGGTGAACAATCAGTGAACGGTCTGAGATTTACGCCTATGGAATATCAAGAGGTAAAAACAGGATAGCGCAAATGGTTGACTGACGATAAAAAATATGCTATAATATTTTAAGAAACTGTTCTGTATTTTCTTGTACGCTCCCCTTCTGCGGATTTCGCAGTTTTTCGCTTATATTTATGTACATAGATTTGTGAAAATTGCTTAAAAGCACTCATGATACGCGGTGCAATCCATATGCTCCGAGATATGGAACAGGTTTTCGGGAGAAAAGAAATCCTCCAATAATTTTACGAGGTAGAACGCCGGTATGAAATACTTCTTTCACGCGGACGCGGACAAATACCGCCGCAGGCTGAAAAGCATGATGATAATAGTATTTATGCCGCTTTTCGCGGTCTGTGTGTTCTGCACGGTAAATCTTGTGATGAATCTCCGAGCGGATACGGACAGAGAATTTATCATTCTTATGTTGGCGGTTATCGCGGGAACGGTTTTTGTCGGAATAACGTTCGCTTTTACGGCGTCTTATTTCACCGAAAAGCTGAAGCGGCGTCACAGCCGCTTTACATATTTTGATATTTTGCCTGATGCGATGGTTTTCAGCGTGTATGCTGGAGAGTTTGTAAGGTTTGGTGAGCGTGTGATATACAGAAGGCTGTATTTTATTCGCTTTGAGAGTTTCGAAGGCGTTTCTCGCGACCCGAAAACCGCCCCCGACAGCGTCACGATAAAGGGGGAGATACGTGAGTTTCTTTTGCCCGACAGACATCTGGGATACCATGTGGAGAACGGCGTTACTTCATTTGACCACGCCGAGCTTAACGAAAGGGGCTTTACGCTGCGCGGCACGCTGGAGGTAAGCGGGCGGCTGGGCAGCACCAAGCGGCTGGAGCAGTCGATAAACTATTATTTCGGGCAATATAAAAACAAACCTGAAAAAAAGCCTTTCAATATTGCGGAACATATCTCACAAAAGAAAAGGATTTCTCCGCGAACCTCAAATCCTGCGCTTGACGCTCCCAGCTATGACAGAAAATGGTAAGAAATTGTATTGAAAATTCGGCTAAAGCCTTAAAATAAAGGAGACTATTATGAAACACATAGCTTTTGGATTTTTTGCGTTTGTTACGGCGCTCGCACTTATTCTCTCCCCCGCGCCAGAGTTTTTAGGCGGAAGATACACCTCAGTAAGCGCGG
>CAJTMU010000099.1 GCA_910577365.1 uncultured Oscillospiraceae bacterium
CAGCAATTCAGCACCCATTGTGGGATTAGCCAGCACAACTCCCGCGACCACAGTCGATCCCGACGAGAATGCCAAGACGGATGCCGACGTAAAGGACGTTGATACCGCTATCTACACTCCCGACGGAAACGCGGGAACGGTAAAATGGCTTTGCTACTATGACATTCACGTTGACCAGAAGGGAACAGAGCAGTGCCTTGTATTTGAGAGCGAGCAGTACGGCGGAAACATCGAGTTCATCACCTGCCAGTTCGGTGATGCGTACATCGAGCGTCTTGCCACTCTTATCGCGGCAGATGACTCTCCCGATGCGGTAGCGCAGGATGTTTGCATGTTCCCGAGTACGATAAGCCGTAACATGTTTGAGCCGCTGGACGACTATATTGACATAGATTCGCCCATGTGGGAGGGTATGCGGGACATCATTGACTCTTATGAGTACAACGGAAAGCATTACAAAATACCGCATATGAAGACAACTTCCTATGCTATCAACTATTCAAAGAAGACCATAGAGGAAAACAATCTTCCTGATCCTTACGAGCTGTACAGAAACGGCGAGTGGACATGGGACGCTTGGCGCAACATGATGCAGCAGTTCTGCGACAAAAGTGAGGACAACATCGGCTTCTATTCTACCGACAACGTACTGGTTTCGCTTATTAACACAACCGGTGCGACACTTGTTGAGGTAACCGAGGACGGTTCACTGGTAAACAACATTTCCGACCCGAGAGTTACCCGCGCGATGAAATTCTTTGAAGATTTGAACCGTGAAGGTTTAACTTACCATAAAGAGCTTGGAGACTGGGTTCCTCCGCAGACTTTCGCAACCAACTGTGACAGACTGTTGTTCCTCCTTATGGAGCCGGAGTGGACTTATATAGGCGCTACTCAGGAGCTTCAGAACAAGCCCGGCGTTGAGAACGACGTATTTGATACGGTTTCCGAGTTTGCTTTTGTTCCGTTCCCGAGAGATGTTGAGGCGGATAAATACTATCAGAGATCCGATACATGGGGAATTGCAGTACCTAAGGGCGCAAAGAACATCAAGGGCGCCGCTGACATGATAAACTGCTTCAGAGCGTATGAGGTTGACGAGAAGGTTATCGAGCAGGTAAGAGAGGATCACATCAATCCTGAGCCGATATACTACACCGAAGGCAAATATGCAGGCAACCAGAAGTGGCAGATAACATGGGGTGAGCAGGAATATGACCTGTGGATAGAGATGCGCGAGGGTAAAGACCTTGAGCTGGTTACCGAGATAGTTGACAATGGATTTGGTACCAGCTTCTGGAGCATTTACAGCCCCGTTATGAGCGGTGTTGCTTTTGACGGTGATTCGTGGACACAGAGAAGCGCTGAAATAGCACCTGTTATTGAAGCTGCATTGGACGAATACAGATAAAAACACAATAACGCATATAAATTATAATTAAGTGCGCCCCCGCGCGGAAAGAGATTCCGGCGGGGGCTTTTTTGTTGTGCATTTTCCCGAAGAAACAAGGCGGACGGCTAAAACTATTATTTATTATATCAATTGAAATTCCCTTTCCAAAATTGTATAATGTCATATGGTTTAACAGGCTCAAACAGAAAAATAATGGGAGGGGATTTTATGGCAAGATCCTCCGTAAGGGATCTGACGGTAGGCTCGCCGATGAAGCTGATACTTGGCTTTATGCTTCCGCTGCTTTTCGGAATGCTGTTTCAGCAGTTTTACAATATGGTAGATACGATAGTGGTTGGACAGTATCTCGGGGTGAACGCTCTGGCGGGGGTAGGCTCTACTGGTTCGGTGAACTTTTTGGTTCTGGGATTTGTAATAGGGCTTTGCGCAGGATTTGCGATTCCCGTGGCGCAGCAATTCGGCTCGAAGGATTTTGAAGCATTGAGGAAATATGTCGGCAATACCATATGGATTGCAGTATTTTTTGCGGCAGTGCTTACCACAGCAACATGTCTTCTTTGCACAAATATTCTGCAATGGATGAATACGCCAGAGGACGTGTTCAGTGAAGCCCATGACTATATTTTTGTTATTTTTATGGGTATTCCCGTAACTTTTTTGTATAATATCCTCTCGGGAATTATCCGTTCGTTGGGTGACTCCAGAACTCCCGTTATATTTCTGATAATTTCCAGCCTGCTTAATGTGGCTTTGGATATATTTATGATAGTGGTGCTTAATTCGGGAGTTTCAGGCGCCGGGTACGCCACTGTTATTTCGCAGCTTGTATCGGGAATACTTTGTCTTATCTATATCGCGAAAAGATTTGAAATACTTCATATTAAAAAATCCGATATGAAGCCCGAAGCCTATTATATAGGCAGGCTTTGCGCAGTGGGGCTTCCAATGGGGCTGCAATACTCCATAACAGCGATAGGGTCTATATTACTTCAGACGGCTGTGAACGGACTGGGTTCGACATATGTTGCGGCAGTTACCGCAGGCAGCAAGGTAAGCCAGTTTATGTGCTGTCCGTTTGACGCGATGGGAAGCACAATGGCTACCTATGGTGGGCAGAATGTAGGCGCAGGTCGTGTCGACAGGGTAAAAAAAGGATTGTTCAGCTGTTCGCTGTTGGGTGTGGGCTACGCAGTGTTTGCACTGGGATTTGTCGAACTGTTGGGAGGAAAGGCGGCAATGCTTTTCATCAAGGCTGACAGCGGAAATCCCGAGGAGATACTGGAGCTTGCAGGACAGTTTTTAATGATAAATGTGTCGTTTTATGTTCCGTTGGCGTTTGTAAATATAGTGCGGTTTCTGATACAGGGCATGGGTTTTTCGCAGATAGCAGTATTCGCCGGAGTGTTTGAGATGGCTGCAAGAGCTTTTGTTGGGCTTTGTCTTGTGCCGGTTTTGGGGTATATTGCGGTGTGCTTTGCAAGCCCTGCGGCGTGGGTGCTTGCGGATATTTTTCTCATACCGGCATTTTACGGCTGCTTTGGCAAAATCAGACGAAAAATCAAACCGGAGATTCAGTATGGTATAAACGGTGAGGAAAATACTGAAAATCGTTCCTCATAAAAAATGCATGACAACCTTCCTATACGTCTGATATAATAAATGGTTAGCGCTTTTTATATGCTTGTATCCATTCGCTAAAATTTGCTGTTGGCTCACTGCACACATTAATAAATAATTATGCCAGCCTTATAGCTGTTGAGGATATCAAATGTAAGGCAGATAGGCGTCGCAGCGCAGAACAACAGCGCGACCTCGAAGCAGAGCATTACGGCAGGTGAGGGGAGATGAGTGGGCGCGCAGAATTTTATGTATGAGGGGATAAGCAGCTTTAAACTTATGAAATAAACATAGTGAGAATTAAAAACAAATGTTTTTATGCCACTTCTATGTCAGCCGAAAGGTATGTTGTAGTTCAAATATGGAGCGACGAAACAATAAAAAATATCTTTAAGCGATTTTGTTCTTCCAAGACTCTGACGGACAATTACTATACCGTAATTGTCCGTCAGAGTTATTGTTCAGAGTTTTACAATATCGAACATATCCTGCAATATGAGCCAGTTGGGCACATAGCAGCGGTTGATCGTCCAATAGCTTACCCCTGCGAGGTCGTACTCGTTCACCAGCTCCAGCTTTGCTTTTATGCTTCTCGGGTCATCAAACCAAACAACGTGGCGAACACCGTTTTCAACGTAATTGAAGTAGGGCGTTTGCGAACGCTCGTCAAAAATTATTTCCGAGCCGAAACGCTGCGCCAGCTCTATCGCTTCAACAAACCCCACCGTGCGCGCCGCCGTGCCGCTGGCGTAAGGCAGCATCCAGTCGTATCCGTAGTTGGGCATTCCCATAAGTATTTTTTCGGGAGGTATCTCCGTTACCGCATAATCCAGAACGCGCCGTACTTCGTTTAAAGGCGACACTGCTAATGGAGGACCGTATGTATAGCCCCATACATGATACTATCAATCTGGCAAAAGCGGTTCAAGTGTGAGATTAAAGCTGCACAAATCGGGATTTGCGCGGGTATTCGGTTTAGTTTTTGAGTAATCCACGCGTCGGATAACGCTCTTGAGCAGCCTGTTCTTTTCTTCAACGGATTCGGCATTTTTATAGGATTCTATGACCTTTTCCATGCGGGGGATTATTGTCGCGTGCATAACCTTGTTTTCGTGAATTTTATTCGCGAGCTGCTGCGCTTCGGAAAGCGCTTCATTAAGCTCGGATAATTTTTTTGACAACGCTGCGCTGCGCTGCTTGAATATCTCTACGGTATATACTCCCTGCTCAAGTAGGTTATAAATATTATCAATTTGTTTTTCTGTTTGCTTAATTTCAGTGCTGAGCGCGTTGATTGTCTTTTGGATATCCCCACTGTCGTTATTTTGCGGAAGTGGGGATTTGTTGCTGATCTTGATTTTATATTCGATCAGCCAGTTTTCAAGACTCTCAAGCACAGCTCCCTCAACCAGTTCCAGCTTGGAGGACACTGTATCGCAATGCGGATTTGAGCAGCGAAGCGTTGCTTTGAAAGAGCGTCTGTTTTCGCCAAGCCTTGACATTACCGCTCCGCACTTCGCACAAAACACTAATCCAGAAAGCGGGTTTTTAAGCGAGGTATCGGCTTTTTTGGGCGGAACACTTCTGCGTTTGAACAGTGCTTGAACCTCGTCGAAATCTTTCTCGCTTATAAGCGGGGGGTGAAGACCGTCGACCAGTATACAATCCTCGTTTTTTACTCGGCGCTTGGTAACGATTCCGTCCGTCATATCCTTGACATCCGGACGGTAACTCCAACGTATTTTACCAGTATAAACAGGATTTTTAAGTATATCGCTGACTGTGCTTGAGCTCCATGTGGAACGATTCCGCGGAGTTATCCCCATACCGTCGAGCTTTTGCGCGATAGCATACTTGCCATTGCCATCAAGGTAAAGGCGGTAGATCATTTTAACGGTATCGCTCTCAGAATTTGGCGCAAGAGTGTATCCTTTATCGTTGGGGATTTTCACCTTATCATAGCCATAGGGCGGGGTAGAGCCGATAAATCTTCCCTCCTTTACCGACGCTACGCGACCACGCTGAATGCGTCGGGATATCATTTTGTATTCGCGCCTCGACATGAACAGTTCAAATTCAAAGTATTCCTCGTCAAATTCCGAGGTCGGGTCATAGGTTTTTTTGGGTGTTATTATTTTAGTGCCGGACATCCGGAACGCTCTCGCAATAATTCCTTGGTCAATCGTATCGCCTCGGGCAAGTCTGTCTATATCCATGCACAGTACGCCGACAAAGCGGCGCTGCTCAACACTTTGGAGCAGCTTCCTGACCTGCGGGCGCGCATCAATGCTCTCGCCCGAAACAACCTCCTCATATACCTCTGTTATCGTAAGGTGAAGATTTTGCGCCAACTCCAACAATGCTTTTTTGTGCCGCGCCAACGTTTCACCTTCGCCGTGCGATTCTGCTTCAAAATCAGCACGTGATTTGCGGAGATAGATGCAGTATTCGGTTGATTGCATGTGTATTGCTCCTTTCATATTCTTTTGGTATGTTTGCCCTTGTAATTTTCGTATATAAAAGCCGCCTGCAATTCCGCGAGCGGCTTATTTTTATTTGTCCTCCATCAAGCGGTTTTGTTCTATAAAATCCTTGAATTGATTTAAACCCGCCGTTCAATCGGATTTGCCAAAACATATTGCGCTTGTAAAGCTCTTCCATGTGCTTGGCACAGAATTCCGCCGCTTCCCCCGATATTTCACAAACCCGCTCAATGTCTTCGGCTGTGTGAATGTCCAAGCCCCATAGTACACAGGCAGAAGCAAGAAAGCGGCTTGCAAAGATATTTGCTTCGCTTTCGGTTTGCGGCAGCTTTTCTCCTAATATCCGAGCGTGAAACCCCGCAATCAGCGGGTGTCCCAAAAAGATATGCCCAAGTTTGTGCGCGACTGTAAAGCGCTTTCGCCCGATTGACAGTGAATCATCATAGACAAGGAACCATTGTTTTCCGTCAAATATGCTTATTCCTGCTTCATCGTTACACAATTCTTTGGCTTTACTGTTTTTCAACAGCAATTTCCCGCTGTCGCGCACAATCCGCACGATATCAACGGAAAGTCTATCAATCTTGTTGTCAATCAAGGCTTGCCAATAGGCACTTCGGGCTTTTTTATATGCGCCGTAAATGATAGCCAATTCTATCACCCCGCGGATTATTATCTTCACGGAGTAATTGAGTATTTGTTTAAAAATCTTTCTTAATCTTTTACTGGAGGGATACGGCTCAATTTGTCAATCGTATCATTCCGTCCTTGATAATTTCATGTTCTGTATACCCTTTGCTGTTGGCAGCACGGTAGATCACCATAGTTTTATCAAGCGCTTGATCAATTACCCCGAGATTTCGGGGGGCTTCAACAATAAATTCCGCGGCCAATTTCAGAAAATCGTCAACCACCGTTCACTGCTTTTCGTCAAGGTTTAAGTAGCTTTCAATTATCTTTTGTGCTGTGTAGCTCAATACGTATTCGGTGGATATCTTTTTAAGGAACGATTGCTTTGTAGTAACAAACATTTCACCGTCACCTAAAGTCAGCCACTTATAATTTATGTAAAATGTTTCGCAAATCAATCTATATAAATGCTCTTTTTGATATGGGCATGCCAAAACATTTGTTTCTATGTTGGCAATAACGGAGCGGGAAACGCCGAGTTGTTCACCGAATTGCTATTGCGATAGCTTTAAATGTTGTTTTCGCAGTTGTCTAAAACGTTTGTATGTTTCCAACGTTTTTAACTTTTGATTATAGTATAGCACACTATTTTGTATTAGTCAAGACAAAATTTTATTTTTAAATAAATGTCTTGAAGACGAAAAATAGTGCGCTATAACGAATTTATAAAAAAAAGAGATTATAAAAAATGCTCGTTAAGACATTTGGTGGATACGTAAATGTTAGTTAAAACGATTATTGACAGCAAGAACGGAAAAAATGAGAAATCAACAAAATTGATTTGACCGCTGCAATGGACGGCACACGGCCCACATATCACCCCAAACTGCGCATGAGCGGCGGTGGGAGCACAGATACAACGAATCTAATAATCATACAGAAGAAGGGACGTGAGCGATAATGACAAATATGGTTGAAAAATCACACAGCAAGAGGAAACCGAAGCGAGAAGATAGTGCAGATTTTTTCCCGCTTATCCGTGGATGAGCAGGAAAAAATCTATTATATGATTAATGGCATAGAGTTTGCGGGCATAAATAAGTGTGATTCCGAGCGCTCTGAGGCGAGATAATAAATTGTCCAAGCTGAAACGGCATAGAATAGGAGTGGAGGTGATATTATGGCGATAGTGAGGACAATAGTAACCAGTAAAGGGGCAACAGTACATATAAGCGACGCCGCCTTTGCAGGGGTATCTAAGGAAGAACTGGAGCGTAGACGAAAAAAATTTTACAAAATTGCGGAAGAGATATTTATGAAAGCAGAATTGAGAAAGCTGAGTGAGGCAAATGTTGACAACTTGGTAATCGCCGAGCATTCAAAAGAATAAACTGGGTTTACTAAAACACTGGACGTTTAAAACACTGGACAAGCCATACATAAAGATTATAACAAGGCTGCTGGATATATAAAAATATTTGTACAGTTGAATACCTATTGGAATCTTAACCCCAATAGTTCGGACAGCGACAGGTATTTTGTTATTATTCCTTTTACAATGCGGTTTTACGGTTGATCAATCCGGATTTCAAAATGGACACCAAAATCAAAATAGCTTAAAATCGGATACTAAATATGAAAAGGGACGGAATCTGAAAATCAAGAGCCCGATTTGAAATGTGAAAAATCCGCATAATATTAGGAAATGTGAAGATAAAGTCTATTTTTAGCGTATCACTTTTGATATTTGCAGCACCAAGCTTTTTCAATTATGTCACAAATGGCATATCCTACTTTGGGAATTGTGAAACTGCTTTTTTTGACAAAAATAGGTTCAGTAAAAGTTAAAGACTTGTTAAGAATTTATATGTTATAATTGGAACATAGAGAAAATCTTCACCTTACGATAACAGAGGTATATGAGGAGGTTGTTTCGGGCGAGAGCATT
>CAJTMU010000100.1 GCA_910577365.1 uncultured Oscillospiraceae bacterium
AAAGGCGGAAAAGAACGGCAAGCAGCTGCTTCTGCCTGTTGATACTACCGTTGCCAAAGCGTTCCCCGATCCTATTGACGCTGCGATTGAGGTAATGGAGGTTGATTCTGATAAGATACCTGCGGATATGATGGGTCTTGATATCGGTCCCAAGACCATGGAGCTGTTCGCGAACGCTGCTAAGACCGCCAAGACCGTAGTATGGAACGGTCCTATGGGCGTATTTGAGAACCCCGTACTTGCAAAAGGTACTATCGCGGTGGCAAAGGCTATGGCTGAAGCTGACGCTACCACCATTATCGGCGGCGGCGACTCCGCAGCGGCAGTTGTACAGCTCGGCTTTGCTGATAAGATGAGCCATATTTCCACCGGCGGCGGCGCTTCCCTTGAATACCTTGAGGGTAAGGGTCTGCCCGGCATCGACGCTATTCAGGATAAGTAATTGTATATAGGGCAGAATCTTCTGCCCTATTAGATGTTAAAGCTTGGAAGTAAGAGGTGAGAACGCTCGGGCGTTTCTGCTTTATAAGTCAAACGATTTGTTTCCTCGCTCACGGAGAAATTCCGTGGGTCAAATAAACGAATCGGGGCTTTGCGCGATGTGAAAAGGAGAATTATGGAGCTTAACAAGGAAAAAATAACCCTTATAGCCGATTGCGAAGTAACAGACAAATCCAAAACTGCGGGCGGTGCTGTCGTGCGCACCTCTAAATTCTGCGCGGATATTTCGGAATGCGATTTTGAAGGCTCATGCTTTGTGCAGACAAATCTTTGTGCGACATTTAAGCGCTCCGATATGAGCGGGGATTATTTTGAGGAGGTTAATCTGTCGGGTGCGGGGTTTGAGCGCTCCGATATGAGCGGGGATTATTTTGAGGAGGTCAATCTGTCAGGTGCGGCATTTGAGCGCTCGAGCATATGCGGCGCGGCATTTGAAGAGGTTAATCTTTCCGGCGCGGTGTTTACCGACGGCGATTTATCGGGCGTTGAGATAAGTGGCTGCAAGCTCGACGGAATGACAATAGACGGATTAGATGTGCGGGAGCTTATTGAATTTTACAAGAAAAACCATAAGGAGAATTGTGATATGAAGAAGAACGTAAGAAAAGCGGTTATCGCGGGTAACTGGAAGATGAACAAGACCCGCCCCGAGGCTAAGGCGCTTCTGGAAGAGCTTAAGGGCAAGGTATCAGACCCCGGCTGTGAGGTTATCGCGTGCGTGCCCTTTACCAACCTGGAAACGGCTGTCGAAGCGACAAAGGGTACTCCCATCAAAGTTGGCGCGCAGAACTGCCACTTTGAGAAGAGCGGCGCTTTCACGGGCGAGATATCCGCGGATATGCTTGTCGAGATGGGCGTTGAGTATGTCGTGCTGGGTCACTCTGAGCGCAGACAGTATTTCGGTGAGACTGACGAGACCGTGAACAAGAGGACAAGAGCGGCGCTGGCGGCGGGTCTTAAGCCAATTGTTTGCGTCGGAGAGCTGCTTTGGGAGCGCGAGTGCAATATCACCGAGGAGGTTATCGCGCGCCAGATAAAGCTGGATTTCTACGGCGTTTCCGCTGAGGAGCTTAAAAAGTGCATAATCGCCTACGAGCCGGTATGGGCTATTGGAACTGGCAAGACCGCGACCGCGGATCAGGCAGAGGAGGTCTGCGCGTTTATCCGCGCTACTCTCGCGAAGCTGTACGGCGATGATACCGCCGAGGCTGTAACTATCCAGTACGGAGGCTCTATGAACGCGGGCAACGCCGAGGAGCTGCTTTCCAAGGCAAACGTTGACGGCGGACTTATCGGCGGAGCTTCCCTTAAGGCGGGCGATTTCAACACAATAATCGAGGCGGCTACAAAGGGATAATTGTCATCAAAAGAGAAACTTTTGTAAAAGCACGTCACAATAATGCTTAACATATCACTGAGTCTTATGGCAGCATATTCAGTGTTTAACCTGTTTTTGATAAAGAGGGCTTCGTTGGGACTGTGCGTTGTTGCGGAGATTTTCGCCTTTGCTGCCTTTGCAGTAAACAGTTTGATAAAAGGGATAGTTCATAGTTTCGACTGTAAAAACAATTTTGATTGACCAGTTTTATGGCATAGAATCCGTAGCTGTCGATGGGCTGTGCGCAGTCGGTGGGATTTCTCGATATGCTTTTGTGCGCGTTTTTCGCTGTTTCTCTTACGCTTATGGTCTGCGCCTGCTGTATCATGCAGTGCGAGCGCAAGTACGTAACTCAAGCTTAATGAAAGGAATTTGATATAATGGCAAAACCTGTTTTATTGGTAGTAATGGACGGCGTCGGCTTCTCCAAGACTGGGCTGGGCGACGCAGTGTCCGAGGCTAACACCCCCACGCTGGACTGGCTGATGGCAAACTGTCCCATGACGCGTCTTAAGGCGCACGGCGACGCGGTTGGTCTTCCCACCGATGACGATATGGGCAACTCCGAGGTTGGTCATAACGCGCTGGGCTGCGGTCAGATATATTCTCAGGGCGCGAAGCTGGTCAACGAGTCCATTGAAAGCGGCAAAATGTACGATTCCGCCGCTTGGAAAGAGCTTGTGGACAACGTTAAGGCTAAGGATTCCACCCTGCACTTTATTGGGCTTTTGTCTGACGGAAACGTTCACTCCAATATTTCCCACCTTTTCAATATGCTGAAAAAGGCAAAGTCGGAGGGCGTTAAAAGGGCAAGAGTTCATGTGCTGCTTGACGGACGCGATGTTCCTGCGACCTCTGCTCCGCTCTATATTGAGCAGCTTGAAAACGTGCTAAAGGAGCTTAACGACGGAAGCTTTGACGGTAGGATAGCCAGCGGAGGCGGCCGTATGAAGATAACCATGGACAGATATCAGGCTGACTGGGCTATGGTGGAGCGCGGCTGGAATACTCATGTAAAGGGCGAGGGCAGACAGTTTGCGAGCGCCGCGGAGGCGGTGGAAACGCTCCGTAACGAAACGGAAGCTATCGACCAGGATCTCCCCGCGTTTGTAATCACGGAGAACGGCACGCCTGTCGGCAAAATTATCGACGGCGACAGCGTTATTCTGTACAACTTCCGCGGCGACAGAGCGATTGAGCTTTCCATGGCGTTTGACTGCGACGAGTTCACTCACTTCAACAGAGGTCCTAAGCTTGACGTATGCTACGCGGGTATGCTGCAGTACGACGGTGACCTGAAGCTCCCCGCAAGATATCTTGTAAATCCTCCCGAAATAACAAATACTCTGTCTGAGGTGCTTGTTGCGGCTAAGCTGAACCAGTACGCGGTATCGGAAACGCAGAAATACGGTCACGTTACCTACTTCTGGAACGGCAACCGCAGCGGCAAGTTCAGCGACGAGCTGGAAACTTTCAAGGAGATACCCTCCGATAACGTCAGCTTTGACCAGCGTCCGTGGATGAAGTCGGCAGATATCGTGGACGATCTTATAGAGGCCATCAAGAGCAAGAAGTACGATTTCCTGCGCTGCAACTTCCCGAACGGTGATATGGTGGGACACACAGGCTCCATGCAGGCTACGATAATCGGCGTCGAGGCAGTGGATATCGGGCTTGCGCGGCTGATGAAGGTATGCGACGAGTATGGGGTTACTATGCTTGTAACAGCCGACCACGGCAACGCGGACGAAATGCTTGAAAAGAACAAGAAAGGCGATGTGCAGGTAAGAACCGCTCACTCGCTTAATCCCGTGCCCTTTATCATCTACGATAAGGACGTTAAGTATACCATTAAGGATGGCAGCTACGGCTTATCAAACGTTGCACCGACTGTGGTCAAGATGTTTGGTCTTACCGCGCCTGACTGCTGGCAGGAGAGCATGATATAAGTTAATTTTGATAGACGAAAGCCCGGGGTGTCCCGGGCTTTTTTCTGTATAAAAACTAACTGTTTTTTTGTTGATTGCTAAAATCATTTCTGATATATCCGTAAATATTGTAGGTGCAATATATGCTGACCATTTTTCCGTTTCTGATACAGCCCTCATGCGTAAAGCCGCATTTCTTTAAAACCGCATTTGAAGCGGCGTTTTCTACGTCTACCTCCGCGTGAAGTCTGTCAATTTTTGTTTCCGAAAAAATAAAATCTATAACGCGGTTTAACGCTTCGGTGCAGATACCCTTGTTCCAAAAATTGGGGCTTATTCGATATGCAACATTGCCGAGCCTGTCGTTTTCCACGTTAAATATTTCTATCATTCCAATAACTTTATTGTCTTCTTTATTTACTATTCCCCACGCAAAATCGTGAGAGGGCTTGCGCTTTACGTTTGGTCTTGGGTCGATAAACAAAAGCTCGGGATTTTTTTCGCCCTTGCTTGCGGAACGTCCCCAGAATTTATATATGATATCCAGTCCTAACCATTCGCGCAAATCATCGGCATCATTCGCTGTCAGTTTTCTAAGAAATAGTCTTTTTGTTTCAAGGTTAGGAATCCACAGACATTCTTTCATAAATCGCCGCTCCATCAATTCAAATTATTTCTCTTTTATTGCTCGTATGGCAATAACTAAACCAACAATAGTCATTGCTGCAAAAACTAAAAGAACGATCCAGTCTTCGCCGTGAAGACACCCTAAAACACTGCTTCTTGAGCCTGCCTCAACGGTTTGAGCTGCAGCAATACATAAACCTGCAAATCCAATAACGCCGCTCAATAAAAGTCCTGTTCCAAAAATCATTTTCTTCATTGCTGACCTCCATAAATTCAGTTACAAAAGTATTCTCTCGTCGCAGTACTCGCAAATGAGTATATCCCCGAATTTGCGGAAGCTGTGCGGCAGGTAAAGCTCCGTCTGCGTAACGCACTTTTTGTTTGAGCAGCACACGTCCTTGTGGATAACCCCCGTCAGCAGCGGCTTGCAGGACGGCTCGTTATTCAGCGTCGTGAGTATCAGCGCCATGCGGACATACATTCCGTTGAGAGCTTGGCGGAAGTAGGCGGCGCGCGGATCGTCGTCCACCTCTACCTCTATCTCGTTAACCCTTGGCAGCGGGTGCATGACTATCATTTCCTTTTTCGCGAGCCGCATTTTGGCGGGGGTGAGCTTGTAAACGTCCTTCTGGCGCTTGTATTCCTCTTCGCTGTCAAAGCGCTCGCGCTGTATTCTGGTCATATAGAGCATGTCCAGCTCGGGCATTGCCTCGTCGATGGTGCGCACCTCACGGAATTCGCAGCCGCGCGCCGAAAGAACGTCCTTTATGTAGGAGGGCAGGGAAAGGCTCTCGGTGGAGATAAGTATAAATTTATTGTTGGGGTAGCAGGACAGCGCCTTAAGAAGCGAGTGCACCGTTCTCCCGTATTTCAGATCACCGCAAAGCCCTACGGTGAGGTTGTCAAGTCGCCCAAGCTCGGTTTTTAGCGTAAGCAGGTCTGTAAGGGTCTGTGTGGGGTGAAGATGCCCGCCGTCCCCCGCGTTGATAACGGGGCAGTCTGCGGCAAGCGCCGCCGCTCTCGCCGAACCTTCGCTTGTATGACGCATAACAAGGATATCGGAGTAGCTGCTTACTATTTTAATAGTATCCTTAAGATTTTCTCCCTTGGCCACGGATGAATTGCTTGGGTTGTCAAAACCGATTATGCTGCCGCCAAGCCGTATCATAGCCGCCTGAAAGCTCATTTGGGTGCGGGTGGACGGCTCATAGAAAAGTGTCGCCATAATGCGCCCGCTGCATTTGTCGGAATAGCTATCGGGTCGGCGCATGATGTCCTGTGCAAGCCCGATTATAGCGTTCCAATGGGATACAGTGTAATCGTCCATATCTATAAGGTGGTTGAATTTTTTATTCAAAACAATGTCCTCCGTTAAATTTATTTAAAAACATTTATAATCTTTTAATCAAATATCCGAAACTATGTACTCCTGTGAAATTTTCCCAGACCTGAGGATCTTGATTGGTAAAAACCGAATTGCAGACAATGGTCAGATTATATTTTTCACACATTTTCATAATGTTATTTTCATTTACTGCTGGGTCTTCAAGGTAATCTATTATAATTAAATACTTATATTTCATTATGATTACTTTTTCGAGTAATTCTTCAAATAAATTTCCAAACTTCGTGGCTTCGCCAAGAAGTAAATGCGCTATAATTATATAATATGCCTTGATAACGGTATCCCTGCATATATCTTTTTCAATTACGCTTATATTTTCATTGTGATCGGAGATTTCTTTGATTGAGTTTATTTTTCTCATATCACCTGGATATACAACAGCGTCAATGGGAGTATTGGAAAATGAATTGGCGATTACAGACAGGCTTGTCCTTCCGCTCCCCGCATCAAGTATACTTGTAATGTCCTCTCTTTTTATAAGGTTAAGAAAATCATTTAAAATTATTTTATGTCCTTCCATTGGCATTTCACCTTAAACCTACAATTTTCACTACTAAATTCAATACAATTATACCATAAATTCGGGGGATTTATGGTATAATTGTCCATTAATGCGCGGATTGAGCCGAATGCGAACATATGCGCATGGATATGGTATAATAAACGCCTGCGTTTATTATACCATATCCAACCTTTCAAGTCAATCCCCCGTAAACATTTTTAAAATTATGAGAGCGATAAAAATATATATGTCACATTTACAGAAAGTTCAGAAAATACAGCGTAGATTTTTTTATTGAAGTATTGCCATATTCGGTATATTATGGTATAATATATGTATATCGAATATAGCTTCTTTGATTACGAAAGGAAATAGTCATGATAAACAAACCGATGATCTTCCGCGAAAAGTATCGCAGCGAGCGCAGCAATCGTCTTGCGGCGGTGTTTGACATCACAGATAATTCTATCGTTTTGGTATTTTATGATCTGTCGCTGTCAAGGCGCTATGCCAGAACAGTGCTTTTTGGGGAGCGCAAAGGTGATATCACGCAGGCGATAGCCGATCTGCTCGGCTCTTCGATGCAGGAGTACAACATTGCCGCGGGCACCGTTGAAAAGGTCGGGTTTGCCGCTTCGGTGGCGCTGTCGGTGTATATCGGGGAGACTGTGACTCCCGCGGAGCTTTATCTCCGTTCGGAACCGGAAATTTTCGTAATGCCGATTATTTCCGCGGCAATAGGCGGGCGCTTTACCGCGTCGCTGCTTACGCTGCCGCACAGCGGTTTGGCGGCGGATTTCGGTGGGAAGCTCTGCATGGGAGCTGCAGGTATATCCGATAAAAAGGTCAGGTGCGCTTCGTTTCCGCTTATGGGAGCGTTTGACGGCTCTGCGGCGGAAAGCGGCGTTATATGCGAGCGCGGCGCAATTGACGAGGTAAGGCGGGATAATGGAACATTATGTTACGGCGTGGTTTCGGACACGCAGAGCGTGGGGATAGCCCCGTCGGCGCTGGTGCAGGCAGCGGAGCTTATGATAGCGGAAGGTATTGCGGACAGGGACGGCATAATGCTTGACCGTGACCACTTTTATATAGGTGAGGATTTTTATGTGACCCAGCGCGATTTAAGAGCGCTCCAGACCGACAAGGCGCGGTGCGCCGCCGCGTTCGAGCTTTTCACGCGGGAGGCGGGGGATTTTTCGGCGGTGTTTCTTTCGGGGGAGCCGTTCGTCCGCGGCGCGGAATCGATGATATCCATAGGCGCGGTGCCGCGGTTCGAGTGCAGAACAGGCTTCTGCCGCAATTCCGCGGAGCAGGGACTGATTATGTGCGCGGAAAATGACCGTGAGCTGGAGCGTGCGGTGCTGATTGCCGAAAACGCCGAAGATATAACGGAGCGGCTGCTTGAGGAGCATGAAAAACTTTATGTGGAAAAGCTGAGCTTCTGACGGAGGAATGGCGTATGGATAATATCGTGCTGCTCCCGCTTGAGGGCGTAAACTTCGCGGGTAAAACAATCGCTCTGACGGCTTTGCGGGGGGACGTGGAAAATTTGATGGGGTCTTGCGGCAAAAGCGTTGAAAATTCGCTTTATTATTTTG
>CAJTMU010000101.1:0-4384 GCA_910577365.1 uncultured Oscillospiraceae bacterium
CTTCATTTCCTCAACACTATACCCGCCTTCTACCTTGTTTTCAAGAAGAAGTATCTCAACACGCCTGTTTTCCGCACGTCCCTCAGGGGTAGAGTTATCTGCAATAGGCTCCGTACAGCCATACCCTCTAACTCTAAACTTATTAGTGGGGAGAAATCTACGGTACTCCATAAAGTTCACAACACTGCATCCGCGCTCCGATGACAGACTCCAATCATTAGCGGATGATACAGCCGCTGCGGTGTGACCTGTCACGCTGCATGTGCGAATAAAGCTTTCTGCGGCTTTCAAGCCAAGCCCCATACCATTGAGCACCTTGCGCCCCTCTTCCTTAAGCACATAGCTGTTCGGCTCAAAGAAGATATCGTCATCAAAACGTATGGTTATATGTGCCGCACCCTGATCCACAGCTATCTGATCAGAAAGATCATTATCCTCCACAAATTCTGACAGATAAACGTACAACCTATCAAAGCTCTGCGGCATCTCACCGTCGCCGCCGTTAGTATTAGGGTTATCGTCGGTAACGCCCTCGCCGTCTTCTGCAACGGGGTCGGGAGAGCGTACATATTCATTCAAAAATTTACCGCGCGACTGAAACGCCTGATAAATATATTGCCATTTCTGGTCGTCAAGGCTGGATGAAGCATACAGCATAACAAAGAATGTCAGCAGCAGCGTAACCATATCCGCATATGTATTCAGCCAGTCATTACTGTGATCCTCTTCAAATTTTTTCTGACGTTTAGCCAACCCTGCTCGCCTCCTTTAATCTCAAATGTCAAATTCAAGACCTAATCAACTAATATATTATAACATATTTTAAACCAATTTGCAAATACTTTTTGCATTATATTTGCCAAAAATTCTTGTATCTTTTTGGCGATTTTGCCATTAAATTTATGGAAATACTTAAATCAATCTATTTATCTGGCAAAAGTCAGAAATTTATTTCTTTTTCTGAGCGTCGGCATGTTTGCTCTTAGGAAGCATAAACTCCAATTTTTCCTGAATATACCGCGGATTAGAGCCTGCAGCAATAGCCAACACGCCCTCCTCAATTATCTGCATGCACAGCAGCTCATCTTCATGCGAGTTTTTCAGCGCCATTCCAATTGGTGCAAACAATACATTCGCAAACAGAGAGCCATAGAACGTCGTAATCAAAGCAGTTGCCATACCGCCCGCCAATCCATCCGGATTACTATCCATTGAAGCAAGCATGTTTATAAGACCTACCAACGTACCCAGCATACCGAATGCGGGAAACAGCGCAACACCCTTCTCAAAGAACGCACGTCCGTTTTCATGGCGGTCACACATGAAATTAATGGCATCATCCAGCATAGCACGTACCTTTTCAGGCTCATTTGCGTCAACTATCAGCATAAGACTGGACTTCATAAACGGCTCGGGACACTGATTAGCACTTTCTTCCAGTGCCAATAATCCCTTTGAACGCGCTGTCTGAGCATATTCCACAATTTGCTGTATGTACTTTTCAGGAGAATATTTTTTTGGTAGGAATGCCATTATAAGTTTTTTAGGAACTCCTGCCAAATAAGACAGCGGATACGACGCAATAAGGCAAGCTATTGCACCACCGCCAGTGATTGCCAACGATTGACCCTCAATAAAGTCACTAATCTCACCACCGCTTACTATACCCCAAATAATCAGGAAGAAAGCCAATACCCAGCCTATGATAAGTGAAATATTCAAAACATACCCCTCGCTTTATGTTTATTTTCGCGCTGTCAAGCTGCTTTAAGGCGCGGCAAGTAAGCCTGTCCTCCGCAAAACCGCGCAGTTATGTCAAAGACCCGTCGCTGTCGCTTTGCTTGTGAAGTACGGCTCTGCGGCGTTGTCTATTGTATTCGGAAATTTTATCATTCAGCTCCCGCATACTTTCGCGGACAATATAGCTGTGCCCGTTGGACAGAACTATGACCGTGTCAGGAGTTTCATTAACGATCTCGATCATTTGCTCGTTAAGCATGAACTGCTTACCGTCAAGCTTAGTTAAAAAAATCATATAATCCTCAAAAATCGGCAATATGCCGCGAAGCGCGGAGCACTCCGCAGCATGCCGAACAATCAACTAATTATCTCTTAAGAGAGAGCAGTTCTTCAAGAAGCGTATCCGAAACCGTAATGGTTCTGGAGTTTGCCTGGAAACCTCTCTGCGTGGTTATCATGTCGGTAAACTCTTGCGAAAGGTCAACGTTGGACATTTCAAGAGCGCCCGACAGAACGTTACCTGCACCGCCCTGACCGGCAATATTAAGAATTGCACTGCCAGAGGAAACAGTTTCCGCAAACATCGTGCCGCCTATCTGCGACAGACCATTGGGGTTATCGAAAGTCGCGATATCGATTCTGCCAAGATCCATATAGCCGTGAACTGCATGGTAACCGATTATCGTACCGTCTTGCTGAATGGTAACATCAGAAAGGTTACCCCAGCTCTGTGCCGAACCGTAACGACCATCGGTCAGATTAAAGGTGGACAGCGAGTTGAGACACTCCGTAAAGAAGCTGTCCGCGCCGCCGCCGAGCGACAAGGAGGGATTACCCTCGAACATTGCCTTTCTCTCGCCTGCGTTCATTCCGTCAAGCTGATCAAGACCCGTCATGATGAGTTTCTTCCTGTCGTTGCCCGCAGCAGCCGCATCAATTGCCGCCTGAATCTCCGCAACCGTGGACGAATTATTGATAGTGATGGTCAGATTGTCCTCGTCCCATACCGCCTTGGTCTTGCCCTCACCATAAGTGGAGGAGTAAGCAAAGGTGATTTTATAATCGTTTGCATATGCGCCAGCTTCCGTTACATCAAACGATACATCAATCGGAACATCCTTACCGCCCTGAAGCTGCATGCTGTTGGAACCGTTTGCCGCAACAAGAGCATCAAATGCTGCCTGTCTGTTGTCAACACCGCCGTAATTTGCAGGGAAAACAAAAGTTGTGCAGGTGAGCTTAGGAATCTCAACGTCCGGATTTGCAACTGCCTGAGCATCGATATAATCATTTATCGCTTTATTCACATCTTCAATAGCTGTGTTCGCATTTATAGTGATCTGCCAGTTTGTTCCGTCATAATTAACAACCGGAGCAGTGCCTACTGCCGCGCCTGCATCATAATTCAATTCAACCTGTGCTGTAGTGGGTACCTGAGGAGTGGAAAATGCAATCTGAGCGTATTTTGTGCTTTTTGTACCGCTGTTGCTTGTGTACTCATATCCTGCATAGATATCAGCGGTGGAGTTAGGTGTGCTGTATGTCCATGTAACGGTATTTGTAGCCGCAACCGCCTCAGGGTTATTGGGGATAGACTCAAACTCAAAGAGTATCTCCACGTCATCGGGGAGAGTAACTCCGCCCGCGTTCAGTGCATCATTTATCGCGTTTTGGAAATCAGTTTCGGAATTATACTGCTTATCCATATTGATATTTACAGTAAGTATTCCGTTTGCGTAAGTCGCGTAGGGGTACTCAGAGTTAACGAAAGATACCGACATATTGGTGTTGTCGGAGGGTGCGGAAACGGAAAGCGTCACGTTTACGCCGTTTATTTTCTTGGTAGCACTGGAGCACTTAGCGTCTGTGTCGGGTACAACGAGTCTGATTATCTGGGAATCGGGATTCTGCCCCTGGCTCTCACCGGAAATACCAAGAACATGCATACCGCTTTCATTTACGAGATATCCTTCATCGTCCACATGGAACACACCCGCTCTGGTATATCTGATGTTTCCTGCACTGTCCATTACCTGGAAGAAACCGTTACCATCGATAGCCATACTGTACTTGTCGTCGGTCGAGGAATAACCGTTGTTGGAGAGATTGGGTGTCGCGCTGTTCATTTTAACGCCGTAGCCGACCTGTCTGGGGTTAATACCGCCGAGAGTTGATGTAGCCGCGGAAGCGCTTCTCTGTGTCTGATAGTAGATGTCCGCAAAGGTTACTACTGTCGCCTTATAGCCTGTGGTATTTACGTTAGCGATGTTGTTACCGATAACGTCCATCTTCTTCTGATGTGTCTGAAGTCCGGAAACGCCCGAATAAAGTGATTTTAACATTTTATATTGACCTCCAAAAGATGTTTTTCTCACCGTCTGCGGAATCTCATTCGCAGACCCCGCGCAAACTCCGTAAAGGTCCGTCTGCTTACATTATAACGGTGGAATCTATATTTGTAAAAATATTTCCCGTTAAGTCCTCATTGGACAAGGTGGTGATTACCTTGTTGTTTTTCACGCTCACTACAAATGCTGTTGTGTCAACCAGAACGAGTGTTTCGCTGCTGCCCTTTTCCGCGGCTATCTCTACTCCCTTATTGAGCCGCTCTAAAGTATTGTCCGCCTCAAGGTCTATGCTGCGC
>CAJTMU010000101.1:4394-7881 GCA_910577365.1 uncultured Oscillospiraceae bacterium
CTCCTCCAGCCGCTGAATAGCATGCTTTGAGAACTCAACGCCCTGATTCTCGTTTATCTTCGACCGCAGCGCCTCGGCAAAGCTTTCACCTTCGGCTTGCTTCGTTTCTGGAATGTTTACGGTCTGATTACCGGTTGTTACACTGATTTGATTTCGGAGCGCAAGATATTCGCTTATAAGCATATTATCAGCCTCCGTGCTGTTTTATTAAAGCTCCGCGTTTATGTCCTCGGCATTTAGATCAAACAGATCCGCTCCCTCGCTTTCCGGCTCGATATGCCTTACTGCGTGGAGCATTTCCTCCGCCGCTGATGCCGCAGACTGCGCTTTAAGCGTCTTGTCGGTGCTGCCCTCAGTATCAGGTTTTTTGTCGGTGTCAACGGTATTATCCGTGTCTACCTTATCATCGTCTTTATCAGTATCCGTTCCGTCGTCCGGTTTATCAGGTCCATCAGGTTTATCGGGTTTATCAGGGTCATCGGGAGGAACTATTGTTGCGTAATATACCTCGGTTATGTCGTTGAGACTGTATTCCTCGCCGCCGATAACTACATTTACCGTACCGTCCTTGACCTTTACCGACTCAATAAAACCTTCGGTTTTCTTAATGGTCTCACCGTTTTCGCCTTTGATCTTCTTTGAAGCCTCCGCATAAAGCCCTATCATTGATGAAGCCTTTGCGATAAGCTCTCCGATATTCGTGTTGTTGTTAGGCTTGTTGACGGAACCGCTGTCAGATATTGACTGCACACTGCTCAGCTTAAAGTCCATACCGTTCACGACTATCTGGAAATCGTCACCGACCTTCTTGACCTCGGTAACCACGCCTGTTGTGCTTATCTTATCCGCGCCGTCCATCTTAGAAACCGTAACCGTTTTCCCGACAAGCGAGGAAGCGTAGTTTGACATCGAGTAGCTGCTTGAATCCTGAAGATACTGCAACTGTGAGAACTGCGCCATTTGAGTGATGAACTCGGTATTTGAGGTAGGCTCAAGGGGGTCCTGATTGGTCATTTCCGCCACAAGCAGATTCAGAAAGGTTTCAGCGTTTACCAGATCCGCGTTGGCGTCCTTGAATTTATCTTTATACTTTTCATGATTATACCTGATTTGCTCATCGCCTGTAAGCACTTTTCCCAAGTCATTATCAGTCATATTATTTATCGCCATATTTTTCCTCCTTTCTTAATTTACATTGAAGCTATAAGATCCGCGAAGTTAGTCTCTTCGCCCTCCTGTTCGCTGTGTGAGTGATTTTCCTCACGATAATAGGGGTTTTTGCTGCTGCCGTTGTAGTCCTGAGCGTAGGTTTCCTGCTCGGACTCGCGGACCATCTGCCAGCCCTCCAGCTTTATGCCGTTGTCGCGCAGATTTTCCTGCATTGCCGCACTGTGCTGTTCAAGTATACGCTGCGTGCGGGAGTTATCCGCTGAGATGGATACCGATACCGCGCCGTCCGCCGCCTTTACCAGCTTTACCACGATTCTGCCCAACTCCTCAGGATTGAGCACCAAGCTGTACTCTGTTGCCTGCTCCTTCATGGTCTGGGCTGTTTCAACCAGCTTTGCAGCTGCCTGCTCGATTATTTCGCTCGGTCTTACCTCAACGCTTTCGCCGTTAGCTCTTGTAATCAGAATAGGCGAATCGGTATTAAGAGGATTTTCAAGGGGTATGAATGGCTTTTCGCTTGTCTGAACGCTCTTGGTTTTAGCATTCTTAAGCATTTCCAGCTCCTCAGTAACAGAGGTTATCTTGGTTCCTGCCTCGCGACGCTCATTCTGTGTGCGTAACCGCTCACCGGACTGCTCAATACGTACAGGCTGTGCGACTTCAGTTCTTTCCTCCGGCTGCTCCGCTTTAACGGGAACCTCGCGTGTTACCGTGCGAACCTCGGGAGCAGAAATCTCTCCCTTTTCTGCAGCGTTTTCAAATGCCTCAAAGCCCTTTTGCGAACCTGATGTATCCGTTCCGCTGCCTTCACCCTCGGTCTCTGCCTTTAACGCGCTTCTGACAAAATTGTTTGCTTCGACAGAAACAGCACCCTCTTTGGATATCTGTTCAGCCTTTACCTGTCCGCTTTCAGATTTTACCTCAACAGATGACTTTATATTTTGTCCAGCCGTTAATGTTTCTGCAACCTCTGATGTAATCTCGGCAGGCGTTTCGGTACCCTTATAATCATCACTGCCTGTTGTTTTAATTGGAATATCTTCCGTGCTTTCCTCAAATCCGATATTATCTGCCTTTTCGGGCATGTCCTGTCGAACCTCGGCTTCACGCATAATCTCCTTATCAGCCGTTACTGTCTCAAGAACAGCAACCTCCGCCGCAGTGTCATCAGGGTTCTGTGCAAAAAGCATATCTGTCGGTTTTTCCGCACTTTCAGCATCATCAACCGATTTAAGAATTTCAGTAAGTTCCGGAATTGCAAACTCTGAGCTTTGCTCCATTTCGGTTGTCTGCTGTGAAGCTTCAATGCCGCTTCCAGCCGTTTCAGGATTCAAAATCCCTTCGGGAACGACCTGATGTTGAACAGGTGAAGTAATATCAATTTCGCCGTCAATGGGTGCAGTTGGTGTAATCTCCACAGTTTCCGCGTTTTCAGTAAGAGATGCTGTGATCTCCTCAAACTCCGCTGATATCTCACTGTCAATCTCCACCGTTTGGAGTGCCGCAAAAGTCATCTGCTCTGCTGTGACATTCTTGATATCCGTCTTATCCTCGGTATCCTCGGATTCAACGTATTTATCATTTGGTGCTTCATCCGGTTTAACCTTGGTGCTTTCCTCAGGCAACTTACTGTCCGGCTGTTCAACCTGCTCCTGCTTAGTCTGCTGCGGCTGATTGATCTCTCCCGGCTTTACCGTTTCAGATTTCTCCGCATTGTCAAAGCCGTTCAGCAGCTCCGCAAAATCCGTCGACTGCTCCTGCATTTCCTGCATTCTTGTCGCAAGAGCCGCATCAGAAATCATGAACTCGCTCATAAAAAATCCGCCTGTGCTAAGTGATACCGCCACTTATTTTTCACCTCGCTTTCTATTTAAAAATGATATATATCAAGGCATATGCCAAGATATCTAAATTGTAAAACCAAACAGCCAAACCGCTATACTGCATTGCTGCGAACCGTCTGTCCGCTTACAAACTCTTCAATAAACTGTTCGTTTTCCTTGACTTCCTTGCTTTTATACTCCTCAAGCTGCTTTTCCTCCAGCTTTTCAAGAGTCTTAACATCTTTGGTCGCTTCAACCACAACATTAAGCTGTTTGTCAATTTCTTCCTGCTTTTTTAGCGCCTGAAGCTCTTTGGCGTGTATCTCCTGCTGAAGAGTAACTATATAGCGCTTTCTTATTGCTATGTCATATGCCTGCGCGCCCTTTGAGCATACCCTTACAAGCTCAGCACTCTGCTCCTCAAGCTCGGAGCGTATATGTTCAGCGTCCTCATGAATCTTACGAAGCTCCGCTTGTAATGCTCCCAATGTGTT
>CAJTMU010000102.1 GCA_910577365.1 uncultured Oscillospiraceae bacterium
TATCTGTGTTGCCTCTCCCTTTTCAATACCAATGCCCGGCCTTGTGCCAATTTCGCTGGGAACTTTCGCTATATATCCATCATGTGTGTCCAAAGTAATTCGTTTCGGAGGTTATGCGCAAAGCGTTCCGGGGTTAGAATTGATTTATGCTTCTAACTTCGCATTCATTTTTTATGAGATTTAGGCTAATTTAGAATAAATTAACCGACTTTTGACAGTGAAAGGGACAGCACAAAACCCCTCTCAAAACGCTTAACAGCGCAGTTTGAGAGGGGTTGTAATTGTGGAGCGGATAATGGGAGTCGAACCCACCACCTCAGCTTGGGAAGCTAATGTTTTACCGATAAACTATATCCGCGAAAGTAATCGGAGAACGTCAAACAAATTTAATTGCTAAAACAATTGTTATCCGTTTACCGATTACTATTATATCACCATAAGCGGGATTTGTCAAGGGCTAATTTGTTGAAAAATTTGCGGAGATTTATTTTTTGGGCGAAAGCTCATAATAGGCGGCGGAGTAGCGCGGAACATTTAGCTTTACGCATCCGTTTTTGTCAGCGGTAAGGTTTTTGGGATAGTGCGGGGCGCAGCCGCTCCAGACATCGTCGGTGCTGTCGAGAATTATTTTCAGACGGTTTCCGAAGCCGATATTTAGAACATAGTTCTCCTGAACGCGGTCGGAAAAATTGAATATCGCTGCGATAGGCTTTTCACCGGGGCAGCTTCTCAAGGCGGCGTAGCAGCGTCTGAGTGCGCTGTCGCAGTCCAGCCAGCGGAATCCGTCAAAGCTGTCGTCCCATCGGGAAAGCGCGGGCATTTTTAGGTAAATCCCGCAAAGCTTTTTGATAAATTTGCTAAAGCTGTCGTGCATGGGGTAGGTGAGCACGTTCCAGTCCTGCTCCTGCTTTTCGTCCCACTCGCGCAGCTGCCCAATTTCGTTGCCCATGAAGTTCAGCTTTTTTCCGGGGTGAGCGTACATATACATATAAAGCGCCCGCGCCTGAGGAAATTTATCCTCATAGTTCCCATACATCTTCTGTACTATGGTAGCTTTGCCGTGAACGCTCTCGTCGTGCGAGAACGGCAGAATATATTTCTCACTGTAATTGTACAGCATGGAAAAAGTGAGTTTGTGGTACGCGTCTACGCGCTGCTCGGGAGTTTTCTTGAAGTAGTCGAGGGTATCGTTCATCCAGCCCATATCCCATTTGTAGTCAAATCCAAGACCGCCCTGCTCAACGGATTTTGTAACGCGGGGATAGTCGGTGGAGTCCTCCGCGCACAGCACTGCGGAGGGGTGGAGAAGCTTAAGCCCTTGGTTCATTGTCTTTAGAAAGCGTGTTCCGCAGACGTTTTCTCCGCGTGACGGCTCGCCCGCCCAATAGATTATACGGCTTATTGCGTCCATTCTCAGTCCGTCGAAATGAAACTCGTCAAGCCAGTAGTTCGCTGCGGATTTAAGAAAGCTGCATACTACGGGATGGGTATGGTCAAAGCTGCAGCTTCCCCATTCGCTGTATGCGATATCGCTGTAACCGCTCTCAAAAACAGCTGTGCCGTCAAATTTGGCAAGCGCATAGCCGTCCACTGCAAAATGAACGGGAACAAAATCCATAATTACCGCTATGCCGTTTTTGTGGCAGTAGTTGATAAAATATTTCAGTTCCGCCGCCGTGCCGTACCGTGAGGTGGGAGCATAGAATCCTGTTGCCTGATACCCCCAGCTCTCGTCGCATGGGTGTTCGCTCAACGGCATTACCTCGATACAGTTGTATCCCATGCTTTTGCAGTAGCTCACAAGCTTAGGGGCAAGCTGCTTATATGTGAACCATCCGCTCTCGTCATCAGGATTGGTTTTCCATGAGCCAAGATGAACCTCATAGATATTGAGTGCATCCCCGTGCCATGTTGGGCGGGATTGCAGCCATGAGTTGTCGTCAAAGGCAAAATCCGACATATCGCGTATTATCGAAGCGAATTTCGGGCGCAGCTCCATTCCATATCCGTAAGGGTCGCAGCGCTCTGTTGAGCCGTAGGCTGTATTTATGCGGTATTTGTACATCATTTGGGGTATTGCATCTTCTATGTAAATCTCCCAGAAATTTCTGTCGGCAGTTCTCGCCATGTTGCTGTCGCTCCAGCCGTTAAAATCGCCAATGAGCGACACTTCACGCGCATTGGGTGCATACAAGCGGAACATGGTACCCTTACCGTCAAAATGCGCTCCGAGCCACTTGTAGGAATCGAAGCTGTTTCCTGAAAAGAAATCGCTAATATTCATTTTATTTATGCTCCCCAGATTACGTTTACAAAACCGCCTTAAGGCAAATTTTCGGCAAAATATGCGCCGTTTTATTAAAAAATCCTTAAAATACATATAGTATTTCTGCAAATTTGCTTTTTATGGGGTCTGCAAATACTCTATTTAAGAAGGGAGCTATCCTCCTTATCAAAAATTTTGGATAATTTTAAATAATTTGTTGACAAGCATTGTTTTTTATAATATAATTATACAGAAGATGTTTTTTCTGTTCAACCGGCAATTATTGTTCATAGTCAAATATGCGGCGATTTGACATATTTGTCGAAGAATGGCGGAGGAGATAAATATGGATCTGCGTATACAGCGAACCAAGGCGGCAATTAAAAAGGCGTTTCTTGAGCTTCGCAGCAAGAAACCTATTGAGAAAATAACGATAACGGAGCTTTCCGCTCATGCTAACATAAACAAGGCAACGTTCTATCTACATTATTCAGATATTTATGAATTGTCTGATGAGATAGAAGGCGAGATGATAGATGAAATGATAGTCAGCGGGCTGGAGAATTTCTTCGAGGCTCCGCAGAGGTATTCTCTGGAAATTTTCGGCGCGTTTATGGAAAACCGCAAAAAGCTAAAAACCATCTTTTCTGGCAGCCGCAGCGGTTTGTTTTCAATAAAAATAGAGCAGCGGATAAAAGCAAAGCTTTATGAAAAGTATCCTGAGCTGAACACCAAGCATAACGACGTAGTTCTGTCATTCCTGACGCAGGGAATGTTCCACACCGTGGCAGGGTGCAGGGAAGAGGATATCGGAAAGCTGTATGACGAGATAGTTCAGCTGCTTCCCTTGTTGGTGGGACAGCTGCGTTAGCTGATAGTTTTGTCGTAGGTTTGGAAGCGGTATGGAAAATTCGCGCTTAAATCATTGTATTTAGGCTGACAAGGCATAAAAGTTTTACAGCTGAAAGCAACACAAGAATTACAAGTTCAAAGTTACTGAAAACCTATGTCAACCTACCGCCCACAAAGCATAGGCGATAAAATTTAAGAGCAGCTATCCGCCTGTGCAGGAATTTTCGCAAGCAGCCGCGAAAGCGGAGCACAACAGAGCTTTCACGGCGGGCTGACAACGATTTGCAAATTAAGTCGTTCCGGTTTGTAGGTAAAGTTATTGCGACAGAATGCTGATGCAGGAAATTTTTTGCGAGATCCTGACGCAGTTAAGCCCCCGAAGCGGAGTGAACTGTGGCGGGCTGGTCGCGGAAGATTTAAATTAAAGCAAGAGGTAAATATGAACGTTATAAGTTTCGAGCAAGAGGGAAATAAGGAGCTTTGGGAGCAGCAATGTCTGCCGATAGGCAACGGATATATGGGGGCTTCCATGTTTGGCGGGGTTCGCAAAGAGAGAATCGTGCTTAATGAGAAAAGCTTGTGGGCGGGTGGTCCGTGCGCTCGGCGCAAGGATTATTACGGCGGCAACAAGCGTGACAGGTACAAATATGTCACGGAGGTGCAGCGGGAGCTTGCTGCGGGGAATTACCAAAGGGTAGTGGAGCTTCTGCCCGAGCTTACGGGTGACGGTGATTTCGGAAGCTATCTGTTGCTGTGCGACGCAGTTCTGGAATTTGAACTGCCCGAGGGCGAGCCGAGAGGGTATTTGAGGTCTTTGGATCTGGAACGCTCGCTATATTCGTGCAGTTTTTCAGTGAAAAATGTTCATCATCACCGCACGGCTTTTGCGAGCTATCCCGATAAGGTAATGGTGTTTAAGTTTGAAACGCGAGACACCTTCGGAATAAATGACAAGCTGCTAAACTTCACTCTGCGGCTTGATAAGATCCACCCTGCGAAAATCTTCGGCGAGGGCGACACACTGGTATACAGCGGCGCGGTTGAGGACAACGGAATGCGTTTTGATGCGCGGTTCAAGGTTGAAACGGACGGAGAGCTTGATATATCGGAGAATGGTATAAGGGTAAGCGGAGCTGAAAAAGCGGTTATATATTTCAGTGCAGCTACCGATTATGAGATGAAATACCCCGCATATCGAAGCGGCATATCTCCCGAAAATATTACAAAGCCTATTGTGGAGAGAGCAGCGGAAAAGGGCAGTGACGAGCTTTATAAAGCGCATTATAAGGATTACAGCACGATATATGACAGGGTATCGCTGAGAATAAACAAGGATATGGCGTATTACCCCGCTGACAGGTTTTTAGAGGAATATAAAAAGGGAAACAGGGCGGCTATGAATATGCTGGAAACGTTGTATTTCCAGTACGGACGCTATCTGCTGATATCCTCGTCGAGAGCGGGCGCGCTTCCCGCCAATCTTCAGGGCGTGTGGAACGAAAGCAACACCCCGCCGTGGTGCTGCGATTATCATATAAACGTCAATTTGCAGATGAATTACTGGGGAGCTTATAACACCAATATGGCGGAAACGGCGCTGCCGCTTGTCGAGTTTCTTAATTCGCTCAGAGAACCGGGACGCGTCACCGCTAAGGAATATTATAATATAGTAAGCAGCGCCGAAAATCCCGAAAACGGCTGGACTGCTCATACGCAATGCTCGCCTTTCGGCTGGACTGCGCCTGGGTGGGATTTCTACTGGGGCTGGTCAACCGCGGCGGTTGCGTGGCTCATGCAGAATATATGGGAGTATTACGAGTTTACGGGCGACGCGGAGTATTTAAGGGAGAAGATATTCCCTATAATGCGTGAGAGCGTGAGATTCTACACACAGTGGCTGATTTACGATGAGAAACAGGACCGACTGGTTTCATCGCCGACGTATTCTCCCGAACATGGTCCCGCGTCGATAGGCAATACCTATGAGCAAAGCCTTATAGAACAGCTTTTCATTGATTTCCTGACCGCTTCAGAAATCATAGGAGAGGAGGACGCTTTGCAGGAGAAGGTGCGTGAAATGCTTCCTCGAATGAAGCCTTATTCCGTAAGCAAAACAGGAATGCTCAAGGAGTGGTTTGAGGAGGACGAGGAAAGCTTCGACCGCTCCAAGATACAGAAAAATCACCGTCATATAAGCCATCTGATGGGCTTGTACCCGGGGAAGAGGATAAATTCCGATACTCCCGAGTTTATGAGAGCCGCGATTGCTACTATGGACGACCGCGGCGATGAGTCCACCGGCTGGGCAAGGGCATATAAGATTAATCTGCGCAGCCGCACGGGCGACGGAAACCGCACCTACAAGCTGCTTCGCGGTCTGCTGGAAAGCTGTACATTCGTAAATCTATGGGATTTCCACCCGCCGTTCCAGATTGACGGCAATTTTGGCGCTTCCGCCGGAATTGCGGAAATGCTGCTGCAAAGCCATGAGGGGGTCATTCGTCTGCTGCCCGCTGTTCCCGATGACTGGAAAAGCGGCGAGTTTAAGGGGCTGTGTGCCCGCGGAGGCTTTATGGTAGATGCCGTTTGGTATAACGGAGCCGTCACTTCGCTGAGGTTAACCTCAAAAATAGGAGGCGAGTGCGAGATAGTTTATCCGACGGAGGACGGAATAACATCATCAAAGATAAAGCTGGCGGCGGGTGAGAGCCGTGATATAATTAAGAGCGCTCACGAAAAGCTGAAGGAACAGTACCACTGATAATTGACAGCGAGTTACATTAAAGCCAAAAGAAGATCAGTGTGGTAATTACTGTGCTTTATGAAATGAAAACGGGCAATTATAGTCAAGACTTTATTAATTGACCGCATAACGATAGAGGGGGCAAGGTCGCTCTGAAAGAAGCGGCGAATAACACCCTCGCAGGAATTTTCCGCAATCTGGTGGAACGCGAAGTGAAACGGAGCGTTCTTACCAAGGCTATATGCAAGGCTTTAAGCGTTCAATGCTTTGGAAGCAAAGCCGTAATCAGAAAAAGGGGCAAAACGCCCACGCAGGAATTTCCCGCAATCTGGTGGAAACGCGAAGTGAAACGGAGCGTTTTCACCAAGGATAGCGGAGTTTTCGGCAAAGCCGAAAACGCAGCGGTGCGGGAAATTCTTTTAAATAAGGAGGAAAAATATGGTTGCAAAAACGCCGCCCATGGGGTGGAACAGCTGGGACTGCTACGGAGCTTCGGTAAATGAGGCTACCGTACGCGCAAACGCCGAATTTATGGCGAAAAATCTTAAGGAGTACGGTTGGGAGTATATCGTGGTGGATATCCAGTGGTATGAACCTACGGCAAACAGCCATGAATATCACCCGTTCGCCGACCTCTGTGTCGATGAATATTCAAGGGTGATACCTGCCGAGAACCGTTTTCCGTCATCGGCTGGAGGAAAGGGCTTTGCGCCGCTTGCGGAGTACGTTCACTCGCTGGGTCTGAAATTCGGCATACACATTATGAGGGGCATTCCGCGGCAGGCAGTACGCGATAATCTCCCGATAAAAGGGTGCGATAAGACCGCGCGTGATATCGCGAGATTCAACAGCATATGCTCGTGGAATCCCGATATGTATGGAGTGGACGCCGCAAAGGACGGAGCGCGTGCTTACTATGACAGCATTTTTGAGCTGTACGCTGGTTGGGGCGTGGATTTTATAAAGGTGGACGATATCTGCCGTGAGCTGCCTCACGAGGAGGCGGAGCTGATAATGCTCAGCGATGCTCTGCACAGCTGCGGGCGTGATATGGTTCTTTCGCTGTCGCCGGGTCCTGCTCTTCCTGAAAAAGCGGAGCTGTATAAGGAAATATCCAATATGTGGCGCATTACGGACGATTTCTGGGACAAGTGGGAGCTGCTGCATGATATGTTCTCACGGGCGCAGACATGGTGCATACACGCGGGAGCTGGACATTTCCCTGACTGCGATATGCTGCCGATAGGGAATATTTTGCAGGATTATGACAAGGCTAATACCACAAAGTTCACCAAGGACGAGCAGGTAACTATGATGACGCTGTGGTCGGTTATGCGCTCTCCGCTTATCATCGGCGGCGAGATGACGCGGTTTGACGAGTTTACAATGAGCCTGCTCACCAACCGCGAGCTGCTGGAGGTGCTTAACAATACCCATTCCGCACATCCGCTTTTCCGCCGTAAAACCGAAGACGGCGAGGAGATAGCATGGTTTACTTCCCATGTAAACGGGGAAAGCTATTATATTGCGCTGTTCAACGCGGGAGAAACAGAGCGCGACATCTCTGCCGCTTTGCCGATAGAGCGGGAATTTGCGGCATATGACGTCTGGAGCGGCAAGACAGCGGGCACCGTGAACGGAACCGCAACCGCAAGGGTAAAGCCCCACGGCGCGAAGCTTCTGAAATTGACAGCCGTAAATTAATACGTTAATCCGGTTTGCTTGCTGAGGGCGTATACGCGGCAGTTGACTGCCATGGGGGTGAGGAAATAAAAAAGAAAATAGCGGAAATAAAGGCAGCGCTCAAACTGCTTAAAACGGCGGAGGGCAGGCGGGAGGTTTACAGCAGGTATAAGGAGATTATCCTCTACTTCGTTTTTGGGGTCGGGACGACCATAATCTCGTTTGGTTCGTTTTATCCCCCGATGGAACCCTAT
>CAJTMU010000103.1 GCA_910577365.1 uncultured Oscillospiraceae bacterium
AACGTGCGGGGATTATTACGTCCGTATCAACGTTATCTCCGTATTTATGTACTGTTCCGTGTGCTTTCATATGTGTTTGTCCCCCTTATTCTTCAACATCGGAAATATAGCCCGTCAGTGCGCTTGCAGCAGCTATCGCGGGGCTTGCGAGATATACCTCGGAGGTAACGTCGCCCATTCTGCCCACAAAGTTGCGGTTGGTGGTGGATATTGCCCTCTCGTGCGGCGCAAGAATGCCCATGTGACCGCCAAGGCAAGGCCCGCAGGTAGGCGCTGATACCACCATGCCCGCCTCCACGAAGATCTCCAGCAGACCGTTTCTCAAAGCGTCAAGGTATATCTGCTGTGTGGCGGGGATAACTATTGCACGTACTCCCTTAGCTACCTTTTTGCCCTTTACCACCGCGGCTGCCGCTTCCAAATCGCTGTAACGCCCGTTGGTGCAGGAACCAATCACTACCTGATCTATCTTTATCTCCCCTACCTCGTCAATGGTTTTTGTGTTTTCGGGAAGATGCGGGAAAGCGACCGTCGGGCGCAGCTCGGACAAATTTATGTCAATAACGCGGTTATATACCGCGTCGGAGTCTGCCTTGAACGCTTCAAACACGCGGTCGGTTCTGCCCTTAACGTAATTCAGTGTTACCTCGTCGACCTCAAAAATGCCGTTTTTAGCGCCAGCCTCGATAGCCATATTAGCCATACACAGTCTGTCGTCCATGGAAAGGCTCTTAAGACCCTCTCCGGAGAACTCCATCGACTGATACAAAGCGCCGTCAACGCCTATCATGCCTATGATGTGAAGTATAACGTCCTTACCGCTCACCCACTTATTGAGCTTGCCCGTAAGGTTAAATTTTATCGCACCGGGAACCTTGAACCACGCTTCGCCGGTAGCCATTCCAGCCGCCATATCGGTCGAGCCAACGCCCGTGGAGAACGCTCCGAGCGCGCCGTATGTACAGGTGTGGCTGTCCGCGCCGATAACGCAGTCGCCGGGCACTACAAGACCTTTTTCAGGAAGAAGAGCGTGCTCTATGCCGACGTTGCCCACGTCGTAAAAGTTGTCGATTTCGTATTTTTCCGCAAAGCCGCGGCACTGCTGGCACTGGATAGCCGCCTTGATGTCTTTGTTGGGGGTGAAGTGATCCATTACAAGAGATATCTTGCTTTTATCAAAAACCTTTTCAAAGCCGTTTTTGTTGAACTCGTTGATGGCTACGGGGCTTGTGATATCGTTTCCGAGGACCATGTCCAGCTTCGCCTTAATAAGCTGTCCCTCGGTAACGCTCTCCAATCCCGCGTGCTTCGCGAGAATTTTCTGAGTCATTGTCATTCCCATTTTCGTTCCTCCATTAAAATTAAAATCATACATTATATATTATATCACGAATTACGGATTGTGTAAAGTATTTTTTGTGATTTTTTTAATTGCGGTAAATCACAGTTTTTAAAATAGGGTTGACATAATGATAAAATGGTGATATAATATGTATGTAATAGAGAGGAGGTTTTATATGTCACCACGTGACAAAGAGAATACAGAAAGAATTAACGTTTTCTTTTCCAGTGAGATTTTAGAAAAAATCAAATCCCTTGCCAAAGAAAAAGGTATGACAGTAAGCGGGTTTATAAGATTTGTTGTTCTTGAGTATCTCAAAAAGGCATGAAAAAGCAGCGCCACACTTTACGAAATCCGACGCTGCTTTCAAACCACACAATCCTTTCGGAAGTGCAATAACATTATAGCACAACCGAACGGAAATTTCAAGATGTTTGGAGGTGTTAAAATGGAATTAAGCGAATTAGGCGATTTTAAATTTGAATTTGACAAATTTTATCAGCTTGTACTGCTCTATATCAATATTGTAAAGAAATTTCCTCATTATTACAGCGATCAAGACCGCGCGCTTTATGAGAAGCACTGCGCAGGCTTTGTTGACGAGCTTCATGATTTGTATCTTATTCCCGACATTATAGCGGACGCAGGAAATGAAATACAGACAAATCTGAAAAAAACAATCTGTACATAACATCGCGACGGCTTGCTGATTGCAAGCCGCCGCAAAATATTATCCGTTCAGATATTTCAAAACAAGCTCCTTGCACATAGCTGGGTTAGCCTGCCCCTTAGATGCTTTCATGCACTGCCCCACCAGATAGCCCAACGCGTTGGTCTTGCCGCCGCGGTAGTCGTCAACCGACTTCTGATTGGCGGCGAGTACATCGTTCACTATCTTTTCAATGGCGGAGTTGTCGGAAATCTGCGTAAGACCCTTTTCCCCGATAATTTTATTTATATCGGTATTACCCGCCATTATCTCCTCGAAAATTACTTTGCCCGAAGAGTTTGAAATCTTATTCTGTTCGATAAGCGTAATAATTTCGCACAACAGACCCGCTGTCAGCGGTGTTTCGGAAATGTCCTTACCGGTTTCGTTCATGTACTTCGATACGTCCGCCAGTATCCAGTTGCTGATATTTTTTGGGGAACAGCCGCCTGTCTTTACACACTCATCAAATAATCTGCATCTCGGAAGATTTTCCGCGATAAGCTGCGCGTCGGTCTGCGACAGCCCCAATTCTCTTACATAGCGCTTTATTTTTGCGTTGGGAAGCTCCGGTATCTCCGCCTTAAGCCGCTCCACCTTTTCAAGCGGAACATATATCGTGGACAAGTCCGGCTCGGGGAAATAGCGGTAATCCTGCGCGTCCTCCTTGGAGCGCAGCAGGAAGTTCTGCCCTTTCTGGTCGTCCCAGCGCCGTGTTTCCTGATTTATTTCCTCGCCGCGTTCAAGAGCCTCTATCTGGCGGTTAGCTTCGTAGTCGATAGCTCTCATAGCTCCCGAGAACGAATTGACGTTCTTCATCTCAACGCGCTTTCCGAATTCCGACGAACCCTTGGGGCGCACCGAAACGTTTACGTCGCAGCGGATAGACCCCTGCTCCATTTTACAGTCGGAGATATCAAGATATTGCAATATGGATTTAAGCGTATCCAGATACGCCTTTGCTTCCTCGCTGCCCCTCATGTCCGGCTCGGAAACTATCTCTATAAGCGGCACTCCGCAGCGGTTGAAGTCTACAAGCGAACCCTGAAAGGAATCATTGTGCAGCATTTTTCCCGCGTCCTCCTCGATATGGATACGGGTTATTCCTATGCGCTTTTCCTCTCCGTTCAGCATGATATCCACATAGCCGTGCTCACACAGAGGTATATCCGACTGGGATATCTGATACGCCTTTGGCAGGTCGGGATAGAAATAATTCTTTCTGTCCTGCTTGCAGATGTTGTTAATGGTACAGTTCGTTGCGTGTCCCATCTTCACCGCGTACTCCACTACCTTTTCATTAAGCGTGGGCAGTGTTCCCGGCATTCCCGTGCATATCGGGCAAATCTGTGTGTTTACCTCCAGTCCGAAGGCGTTGCGGCAGTTGCAATATATCTTGGTCTTGGTGTTCAGCTCCGCGTGAACCTCAAGACCTACGACGGTTTCATATTCCATTCTCTTCTCCTTTCACTTCGCAGCGTATGTCATGTTTTTTACAGTATTCCTCGGCATAGGAACTTCGCGGCGCGACGACCGTCAGTTTATCCTTTGAAAAGACGCGGTCGCCGATATATGTCAGCGTATGCGGCAGGACAAGCTTTTCAAGCGCCGTTCCAGCAAACGCTCGGTTTCCTATCGCGGTAACGCCGTTAGGGATATTCAACGAGCGCAGAGCGCAGCAATTGTCAAACGCCTGTTCCCCTATTTCCGTAATACCCTCGGGCAGTGTTACCTCGGTTATCGTTTTGAGAAGCGCGCCGTTTTTGACTATCACCCTGTCATGGAACGGCGAGAACGCTCCGTCCCCTATCGCCGTGACTGCGCTTTTGCCTATCCTCGCGGGAACGGTCAGGCTTGTCCCGCTGCCCTTATAGCCGGTTATGACTATCGTGCCGTCTTCACGCTTTTTATAGCTCCATATTTTCTTAAGCTCAGCAACGGAATCGGACTTCGCGTTAAGCTCGCGGATTATCTTCTTTTCCGCCTTTTCCCGCTCGGCAGCAAAGTCGGCGGTTCGGTTTTTGAAATCAAGCAGCCACGCGGCGCACTCGGCGCTTTTGCGTTCCGCCGCGTAACGTATCAATTCGTCGCGCGTTTTCGCGGAATCGAGCCAGCCCGCGCGTTCCGCAAAAGCCAGACATTCGGGTTCATTGTTTTCAACGGCTGACTTCATTATATTGGTTTTTTTGAGCTTGGGTTTGTCGAAAAGCTCAAGATAGCATTCAAGATTTTCGGGTCTGTACAGCTTGTCCGAAAGCGCGTCATATATGCCGTCGGTACAGTGGAGCTTTTCTCCGCCAAGCTCGCCGCTCAGCCGTGTCAGAACATCGGCGAAGTTCATTGCGGAAAGCCGCTCAAGCAGGCACGTCCATACACAAAGATCCTTTGGTTTTCCCTTATCGGTAAGCATTTTGCGACGGTATTCCGAAAATTCCGCGCCAAGCTTTTTAAGCTCCGCCGTCATTGCCTCGTCGCCGAAAAGTATTGCGTAGTACAGAAGCTCTCCCGAATCAAACGCGGCTTTATTGCCGTTTTCGCAAAGATATTTCACCGTTTCAGCGCGCTTTTCAAAAGGAAGCGGCACAAGTGCCGTTCCGTCGGCGCGCGTCACAGACTTGTAAATTTTCGGCGTAACCACAAAGTACGTTAGAGTCCGGTCGGGAAAATTATCCAGCAGCATTACCGAAAGGTCGTCGCCATAGCTTCCGTAGGTCTGGAACATATAGTTCGTAAGCGGAGCTTCAAAGCTCGCGCCTCCCTCAACAAGCGCCTTAACGCACTCCACTCCGCGAAAGCGGCAGGCTATCGCCAGCGCACGCGCGGAATATTCAACGCTGCCGATTCGCCCGTATGTCTCCACTATTTCCGCGGGAGAAAGGTTCAGCGCCGCGTATTCCAGCTCCTCGACCTTTTGGGCAGGTGTGAGAGCTTTATTGTTTTCGGGCATATATCCCTCCGTCACTCTGTCACTTTTTCACATTGTCACACTGTCACACCGATATATCAGTCAAAAGTTGACTGCCGCCGCTTCGCCGATGTTCTTTTCCACCGCGAACGCCGCGTTTAGCAGCGTCTGCTCGGAGAACTTACGCCCGATAAACTGCAATCCGACAGGCAGCCCCGCGATATTCCCACAAGGTACGCTTATTGCGGGCAGTCCCGCTATATTTACCGTTACCGTGCAGATATCCGCCGCGTACATCTTGGTTGGATCGCCCATGTTCTCGCCCAGCCTGAAAGCTGTTGACGGCGTGGCGGGAGTGGCGATAACGTCGCACTTCTCAAAAGCCTCGTTGAACTCCCTGACGATATCCAGCGCGACCAGTTTCGCTTTCTTGTAATAAGCATCAAAGAAGCCGCTGGACAGCACGAACGTTCCCAGCATTATCCTGCGCTTCACCTCGTCGCCAAAGCCCTCGCTGCGCGTCTTTTCATACATATCTGTCAGGCTTTCATAGCCCTCCGCGCGATAGCCGTACTTTACCCCGTCAAAACGGGCGAGATTGGAGCTTGCCTCCGCCGAGGAGATGATGTAATAGGCGTTCAGCGCGTATTTCGTGCTGGGCAGACTGATCTCAACTATCTCAGCGCCCTGCTTTTCAAGCTCCCTTACCGCCGCCATGACTGAGGTCTTTACGCTCTCGTCAACGCCCTCCCCGAAATATTCCGCGGGAATGCCGATTTTCAGCCCCTTAACATTACTGTTCAGTCCCTTTGCGAAGTCGGGATATTCTCTGTCGGCGGAGGTAGCGTCCATGCCGTCGTGACCGCATATCAACCCGTAAAGCATGGCGCAGTCTGTAACGTTGCGCGCAAGCGGACCTATCTGATCAAGCGATGAGGCAAACGCGACAAGCCCGTATCTCGAAACCGACCCGTAAGTGGGCTTAAGACCCACAACTCCGCAGTAGGAAGCGGGCATTCTGATTGACCCTCCCGTGTCCGAGCCGAGCGACACAACCGCCGAACCCGCTGCGACAGCCGCCGCCGAACCTCCGGACGAACCGCCAGGTACGCGGTCAAGGTCGTGGGGGTTGTGCGTTTTCTTGAAGTGGGAGTTTTCGGTGGAGCTTCCCATGGCGAACTCGTCCATATTCAGCTTGCCCGTAACTATCATATCCGCGCCATTCACTCTCTCCATAACAAAGGCATCGAACGGCGGAACGTAATTGTAAAGCATTTTTGAAGCGCATGTAGTAAGCAGCCCCTTGGTGGAAATGTTATCCTTTATCCCTATCGGAATACCTGCCAGCGGGTGTCGCGCCTGCTTAGTCAGCCTGTTGTCAAGCTCCCGCGCTTTTTTGAGAGCCTCCTCGCGGCATATCGTGAGATACGCCCCCACCTTCGGCTCGGTGGCTTCCGCTCTGTCCAAAACGGACAGGGTTATCTCCTCGGAGCTGCATTCTTTTTTTGAGAGCATCTCCGACAGCTCGTGAGCCGATTTTTCGTATAATTCCATTTTCTCTGTCCTTTCCGCTTTATTCCACTGTTTTGGGAACTACTACGCAGCCCGCCTGCATCTGCGGCGCGTTGGCAAGAAGCTCTTTTCTGGCTATCTTCTCCGTTCCCTCTATATCCTCGCGCAGCTTCATGGGGTGCTCTGGATCAAGCCCGCTCGCATCGCCGTCAAGCGCGGGGAGCTGCTCCACCATAGCCACGATGCTTTCCATATCCTTTTCAAACTTCGCCAGCTTGTCGTCCTCAATACGCAGCCGCGCAAGCTTCGCGAGATGTTTAACGTCAATGCTCATTTAAAATCCTCCTATTTTCGTCCGCTTACAAATACAAGCTTAAGTATGAGTATATATTCATGCAGCAGCTTTCAAAAAAGGCTATTCGCAGCGTAAAAATCGCAGAGCAGAGGCGGTCAAAGCGGAAATCCACTGCCCGCCCCGCTGGAAATTTTTCGCGGGCGAGTCACCAAGTGCAAGAATATTTTATTCATCAATCATCTGCAAAAAACGCTCTTCAGTTATCACGGGTATTCCCAGCTCGTTGGCTTTTGTAAGCTTGCTGCCCGCTTCCTCACCCGCGAGAACGTAGCTTGTCTTTTTGGAAACCGAGCCGCTGCACTTTCCGCCGCGCTTTTCAATTATTTCCTTCGCCTGATCCCTTTTCAGCGTGGGGAGCGTTCCCGTAATCACGAAGGTCAGTCCCGCAAACTTGTCCGAGACCTTTGCGTCGGAATAGGTCATATTCAGCCCCAACGATTTCAGACGCTCTGTCAGCGCCCTCATATGCGGCTCGCGAAAGGCATTGTAGACGTTCTCCGCCAAGATATCCCCGAAGCCGTCTATCGCGGATATGTCGGATATCTCCGCGTTGGTTATCCCCTCCATATCGCCGAATTTCTCACACAGCAGCGTCGCTGAGCGCTGACCGATACCCCTTATCCCCAGCGCGAAAACCAGCCTGTTAAGCTCGTTGGATTTTGATTTTTCTATCGAGGCAAGCAGGTTTTCCGCCGATTTCTCGCCGAAGCGCTCGAGCGCCGTAAGATCCTGCTTTGTAAGGGTATACAGGTCGGCGACGGTATGCACCAGACCCTCGCTTACAAGCTGCTCGACGATAGCCTCTCCAAGACCGTCTATGTTCATGGCGTTGCGCGAGGCGAAATGCTCTATCGAGCGCAGAAGCTGCGCGGGACAGTCTATGTTGCGGCAGCGTATCACCGCCTCGTCCTCGTCCCTTATCGCCTTTGAGCCGCA
>CAJTMU010000104.1 GCA_910577365.1 uncultured Oscillospiraceae bacterium
ATCAAGTTTCATTCTTCGTCACTCCTTTTCGGCACGGAGCTAGTATGCCACTGGAGCGGGCAGAAATATCCGAAATTCCTTTGCCAAATTGTGACGAATGCGCTATACTGTTGGAAGAATCAAAAAGAGCGGGGGGAGGGGGAGTGCCGCTGTATATTTTTATATCGTTCATGGTCTTATATCATTATTTTGCGGATATTCCTCCGTAAGCCGTGCAAGTCTGCCGATACCGTCCTTATCCCATTCTCTGCTTTTGGCGGCATTCAAAAATACGGCAGCCGTTTTCCAATATAACCACACACCCACACACCCACACACCCACACACCTACACCACTACAACACCTAAACATTTCTTGCCGTTTGAAAGACAGTCCGCGCAGTCCGAGTTACGATGCTCACAGCTGCGTCATCTGCCGCAGCATGGGTGATATTTGCTTAAACCGTCATAACTGCGCAAGCTGCTCAAAGCTCTTTTTCATGGCGGGGTAGAGCCTGCGGTACATCTGATATACTCTTTCGTATTCGCCGATATTTTCATGTATCGGCTCCTGAACCTTTTCGGGCTTGATGACAACCGAGCAGGCTTCGGGAACGCTCTTGTATATTCCCGCGCCCACGGCTGCCAGCAGCGCCGCTCCGAGAGCGGGACCCTCTTTGTTTTCGGTGGTCTTTACGGGGCAGGCGTACAAATCAGCAAGCATCTGCCTCCAGAGCTTTGAAGTACCGCCGCCGCCGCATGCCATCATGTCGCTTACGTTTATCTTCATTTCCCGCATGACCTCAACACAGTCGCGCAGCGAATAGGAAACGCCTTCCATGACAGCGCGTAGCATATCCTTTTTCTTGTGCATTGAGGAAAGCCCGAAGAATACCCCTCTTGCGTTGGGATCAAGATGAGGAGTCCTTTCACCATTAAGGTAGGGAAGATACAGCAGACGGTTCGCACCGATCGGAACGCTGTCCGCTTCCTTGTCCATGAGGTAGTAGGGATCCACGCCCATTGAAACGGCGGTTTCCATTTCCGCCCACGCGAAATTGTCCCTGAACCATTTCAGCGACAGCCCCGCGGACTGGGTAACTCCCATAACGTGCCAGCAGTTGGGCACGGCGCAGCAGAAAGTGTGAACTCTGCCTTGCTTATCTATCGCGATATCCGAGGTGTGCGCGAAAACAACACCGCTTGAGCCTATGGTGGTGAACGCCTTTCCGTCCTCCACAACGCCCGTGCCTACGGCGGCAGCCGCATTGTCGCCCGCGCCTCCTACAACCGGAGTGCCCTCTTTAAGTCCCGTGAGTTCTGCTACCTGCTTTGTTACCGTTCCAGTTATCTCTGGTGATTCGTACACCTTTGCAAGCAGCGCTTTGTCTATGCCAAGCTTTGAGAGAACCTCGTCTGACCAGCAGCGGTTAGGAATGTCAAGCAGCTGCATACCCGAAGCGTCGGATACCTCCGTGGCAAATTCGCCCGTCAGCATAAATCTGATGTAATCTTTCGGCAGCAGAATATGGCGGCACTTTTCGTAATTCTGCGGCTCGTTGTTCTTCACCCACATGATTTTTGCGGCGGTAAAGCCCGTGATAGCCGGGTTTGCAGTAATCTCGATGAGTCTGTCCGCGCCTACCTTATCGGTTATCTCAACGACCTCCCGCGCCGTTCTCTGGTCGCACCAGATTATCGAACGGCGGATAGGCTTGTTGTCCGCGTCCAGCATTACCAGACCGTGCATCTGCCCCGAAAGACCTATTCCCTTTATTTCCTCGGCTGCAACGCTGCTCTGACTGATAACGTCCTTTATACCGTTTACGGAAGCGTTCCACCAGTCCAGCGGTTCCTGCTCCGCATAGCCGTTCTGCGGTGTATACAGCGGGTACTCATAGGTCGCTGAGGAAACGGGCGTGCCGTCCTCCGAAAAAAGCACAGTTTTTGTACCCGATGTGCCGATGTCGACTCCCAAAATGTATGCCATAGCGATCTCTCCTTTAAGTGATTTTATTTATCTCGGAGCGTTTATGTACGGTTTAAGCAGCTTGCGAAAAATTTCATATGCCGCAAAATGACGGCACATGAAATTTTAAAAGCTACGTGTTTGCCGAACGGCAAACGAACACCGCTAACCGCGGCGCATGAAAAGGGAAGTTGGATAAGCACCGCGATTTTTTAAACATGCTGCTTGGAGTGCTTATACACGCTCCGGTGTGCAAAACGTCTATAAAAACGTTTACTTATATATAATTTTAATATAATTTTACCAATTTGTCAATAGGTTTTCCGAAAGATATTTCTTGATCAAAATTCAGCGAGACGGCATCGGCGGCTTGAATCTCTCCATAATTTTTACCGCGGTCTTTATCCCGTCTACCGCTGCGGACATTATTCCGCCCGCGTATCCCGCGCCCTCTCCGCATGGATAAAGATTATCCGCGCAGAGAGCTGCGCCGTTTTCCCCGCGCACTATCCTTACAGGGGAAGAGGAGCGCGTTTCTATCGCGGTCAGAACGCTGTCGCTGTCCGCAAACCCCTTTATACGCCGCTCAAAATACCCCAGACCCTCGGCAAGAGGCTCTGTGACAAAATCGGGGAACAGCTCCCGCAAATCAGCGGCTTCAACTCCGCGCGGATAGGTTGGGATAACTTTTCCGATGGACAGTCGTCCGCCTCTCCGCAAAAATTCTGCGGTAAGCGCAGCGGGAGCTTTTCCCGTACCGCGCGTCATTTCAAAAGCTCGACGTTCCAGACGTTGAATAAATTCCACACCCGAAAGCGGCTGAGATCCGAAATCATCAGGACCGACCGAAACAAGCACCGCGCTGTTGGCATTGGCTCCGTCACGCGCAAAGCGACTCATGCCGTTGGTGACTATCGTGCCGCTATCGCTTTCCGAGGCTACCACATACCCTCCGGGACACATACAGAATGTATAAACTCCGCGGTTGCAGCTGTCATGATAGGAAAGCTGATATTCGGCGGGCGGAAGGGCAGGGTGACCCGCATATTTTCCGTACAGAGCACGGTTTATATCCTCTTGCAGATGTTCAATGCGTGCTCCAACCGAAAACGGTTTGGGAAGCAGCGTTATACCTCTTTTCAGCAGCATTTCAAAGGTGTCGTGGGCGGAATGACCAATCGCCGCCGCCAGAGCACCACAGGGAAGCTCCTCACCGTTTACAATAACGGAACTTACCCGTCCGTTTTGCAGCCTTAAATCCTCCAGCGGCGAATCAAATCTGACCTCCCCGCCCAGACGTATTACCTCCTTGCGCAAATTTGCCGTTACCTCGCGCAGTCTGTCAGTGCCGACATGAGGCTTTGCCTTTAGCAGTATCTCTCGCGGCGCGCCGAACCGGCACAGCTTTTCCAGCACCTCAGCGCAGAGCGGGTCGCCTATTCTTGTGGTGAGCTTTCCGTCAGAGAACGTCCCCGCACCGCCCTCGCCGAACTGCACGTTGGATGATGGCTTCAGCGCACCTCCGCGCCAGTATTCCTCAACGTCACGCACGCGTCGCTCTACGGGCGCTCCACGCTCCAGTACAATCGGCTTGTAGCCATATTCGCACAGCGTCAGGGCGCAGAACATTCCAGCAGGTCCAAAACCCGCGATGTATATTTCGCCCTTAGGTTCTTCCGTGCCGCGTTCTACCAAAAGCGCTTCTCTGCGATACAGCCGCACGTTTTCGTGCTTTTGTGAGAGTCTGTTTTCCAGCTCGGCACTGTTCAGCTCGACATACACCGAGCTTACAAAGCATACTTCGCGCCGTGCGTCAACGGAGGTTTTGTAAAGAGCGGCGCTTTTTACCTCACTTCTTTTCACGCAAAGCAAGGACAACGCCCTGCCTATGGCGTTGTCCTTGCTTTCGTCGAGTGAAGTTTTTATCTGTGATACTATAAGTGCCATTATTCCTCGGTTTCCTCCGGCTTCGGCTGAGCGTATACGGTAGCTTTGTAGCTTCCCGATACCCAGCATTTCTGTTTTGAGCCCTTTATGGTTATGTTAAGGGCAACGTCCTGTGCACCGGTCATTATATTCGTACCAAGAAGATTGGCGGTAACAATAAAATCGTTGGAATTAAGTGCCGCCAGTCTGTCGGACGGACCTATCGCGGTAATGGTTATTTCATTTGTAATAAGAGATACATTGAAGTTGTCGGGTGCGTTGGAAATTCCTATATCAGTTATGGTGTAGTCCAGTTTTCCATAATCCGCTATATCCCAAACTATCCTTGCATTGGTATTTCCCGAAAGATTTTTGTAATCGTCCGGCAGTGTTATCGGTATCGTCGCTACTTGATTAAGGCGAATGTCGGAAATATCTATCGTTCCGATATCCAGCTCACTTATAAAGTCAATTGAATCGTCAGGCGCAGCAACCGTGATAAAGGGAGGTTGAATGGTGTATTTCAGACTGTCGGTATCGAAGTTCGGAGAATAATTCGAAAGTGAAAAAGTGAGAGGAAGCTCCTTTTGCTTGTAAATGGGTATGTTGACGGAAACGCTTTCCGCGGAAACCTCTATCTCATCGCTGATTATCCTTGCCCCGCCCGAGCCGTAAATTATCAGCTCGCTCTGCGTTTCATGGGATTCGCGTATCTCACCGCTTAGCACCGACCGTGCCTCTACTTTAGTTACCTTGTCGAGAATATTTGACGAGCCTGTAAGCGTTATCTGAGCGGGAGAGGCGGTTATCTCGTCCATATAGTATTCTTCTGCCAGACTGATTCCCGGCGCCGTACCCTCTACGGTAAACTCACGCGAAACTATCTCGTCTATAATCAGTGTTACAGATGAGGGGGAAATGTTTATAACCGAGCTTTCATTATCGGTGCTTGGCACTACGTTTACAGGCAGTGTATAAGTACCTTTCGCGCGTATCTGTGAAAGGTCGATTGACGCGGTGAAGTCATTTGCTCCAAGACCTGTTATATCGTATCTTTTTCCCTCGATACGTATATCAACCATCTTGTTAAAGTCGCCAACGATTTTCAGATTATTCTGCTCCATGTATTCCGTAGGCTGTGCCGTTACGGCAATATTTCCTATCTCGTCTTCAATAGTGGGGAAGACGTTAATTGAAACAACTATCCAGAAAGCCGCCGCGATAAGAAAAGCAAGGATCAGGGTTTTATAGCTGTCCCTGAGGTCCATAGCAATTTTTTTGAGAAAGTTCATTCAGCCGTCCCCCTTACCGCTTTTTTCCGCGGAGTTTCTTTTTTTCCTGCGCGGGATTGCCCGGCATTTTGCTCTTAAGTATGTTGGTAAGACTTTCCTTGTTCAGGTCTCTTGTAAGCTGCCCGTCCATGGCGACCGAAATATTACCCGTTTCTTCTGAAACGACTATAACCAGCGCGTCAGAGTTCTCGCTCATTCCCACAGCCGCCCTGTGGCGCGAGCCAAGCTCAGAGGGGAGATATTGATCCTTTGTGGTATTAGGCAAAAAGCAGCCTGCGGCATAAACGCGGTTGTTGCGGATTATTACCGCGCCGTCGTGCAGCGGAGCCTTGTTGTAAAAAAGATTGCAGAAAAGCTCAGGATTTGGGTCGGCGTTTATAACGTGTGATTTTTCGGTGATATCACCCAGCTTTGTCTGGCGCTCAATAACGATAAGCGCGCCCGTTTTGGTATCGTGAAGCGTTCCGCAGGCGTCTGCAATTCCCTTTATGGCTATGTCGCGCGCGTTGTTTGATTTGTCGGACTGCTCAATATTTAGCGCTATTGTGGTTACCTTTGTTCTTCCAACCTTTTCAAGAATACGGCGCAGTTCAGGCTGGAATACGATTATAACCGCAAGAATACCGACCTGAAGGAAATTTTCCATAAGAAAACTCATCGCCTTAAGCTGGCATATCTGAACCACAACATAAATCACAATAAGTACAAATATACCTTTTAGAAGCTGCATTGCGCGGGTTTCACGCATCAGCTTTATAATGTAGTACACAAGGAATGTAAGTATCAGAATATCCAGAATGTCAAAAAAATTGACAGACATTATGATACGTACAAAATTCTGCAAGATGTCGGTTATATAATCAAGAACTTCCAAGGTGACGCTCCTTTATGTCGGATATTGCAGCCGCGGGAGCGGCTTAAATTTGAGTGAAATCAGTCGCGCTCAGGACCGCGGACAAGTACCCCTATAAATTCGGGACCCGCATTGCAGCTGACCGCTGCGCCGCATTTTTCCACCAATGCGGGACCGTAGCCAAGCTTTTTTGTCATCTTATCAATAAATTCTTTTTCGCAGTCTGGTCGTGTGGTGGTGATAACGCACCACGGAGTTTCTGGTATCATTCTTGCGGAGATAGCCTCCACCGCCGCATCTATGACCGCCTTTTCGCCGCGCGCCTTGCGTATTACCTCGGTTTTTTCGGCGTAAAGCGATATCAGAGGTTTAAGCCCCATAAGCTCTCCGAGAAATGAAGCCGCCGCAGTTATTCTGCCTGATTTTTTCATATGCCTAAGTTCAAAGCCTATTATATAAGCCTCTATATGCTTTGCCCAATCCTCCAGATACGCCACTACGCTTTCCACAGACTGACCGCTTTCAAGCTTCTTGCACGCCTCAAGTACGGGATAGCCATAACCCAGTGTGTAATTCTGGCTGTCGATAACATATATTTTAAGGTCGGGCAGCTCGTCCGCTATATTACGCTTCGCAAGCTCTGCGTTGGAGCAGGTCTGCGAACCGTGAGCGTTGATAAGGTCCACGATAAGCTCCCGCGCACCCTGCGCGTAAAGCTCACGGTATTTGTCCTCAAAGGTGGCAGCGGTTATCTGAGAGTGCTTGGGTATCTCGCTCTGCTCCTTAAGTATCTTATAGAACTCGTCCGGCTTTATATCCTTTCGGTCGGTATACGGTTCGCCGTTGATGGTGAACTCAAAGGGCACAAGGGTGAGCAGGTGCTTGTAGCGCTCCTCTGCCTGCGGTGAAATATCGCAGCCGCTGTCAGTGATAATCCTTACTTTCTCGTTCATGTGTTATCCTTTCTCGGGTATTTTCCCTAAACATTTTTAATTTATGATTTTGGGGTAGCAAATTCTCCGCTAAATATGTCGGCACTGCTCCAGTCATATTTTGTAAGATTTCCGGCGCTTTCAAGAGCGGGGAAGTCCCACTGCCGCAGAACCTCATAGGCGGCTATCGCCACGCTGTTTGAGAGGTTAAGGCTGCGCAGGGTGGGCAGCATTGGTATACGGACACATCGGGAACGGTTGCGGAACAGAAGCTCCTCAGGCAGACCCGCGTCCTCTCTTCCAAAGAATAAAAAGCATTTGTCGGGATATTTCACGTCGGTATAGCGGTTTTCCGCTTTGGTGGTAAAATAAAAGCATTCACCGCTGTTACGCTCGTAAAAGTCCTCAAAGCCGTTATAATAGCTTATATCCAGATATCTCCAATAGTCAAGTCCCGCGCGCTTAAGCTTTTTGTCATCAATCTCAAAGCCCATAGGGCGTATCATATGCAGCCTTGCTCCGGTTACGGCGCAGGTTCTTGAAATGTTCCCAGCGTTTTGCGGTATCTGAGGCTGCGCAAGCACAATATTAAGCTCCAAAGGTTGTCCTTTCTATTATCAGGGATTTTTGACGCTTTAAACAATATTTATTGTTTCCGCAAGCATACATTTTAATTATATCATGTTTTTATATTTTTTTCAAGTAAAAAAGTGTGTTTTGCAAAAAA
>CAJTMU010000105.1 GCA_910577365.1 uncultured Oscillospiraceae bacterium
GTCAATTATGATAGTTTCAGAAGTCAGAGGGTTCTGAGGAAGCTCGGGGAGCAGCGAGTTTTCCGCAAATGCCGTTGTAAGGCATCCAAAGGACAGCGCCCCCGCGGCAATCAGAGCCGTGATTTTTTTGATTATTGTCATTTTTGATTCTCCATTCGAAAGATGATTACAATCGGATTAACCGATTTGAAAATTGTATGGGTATATTGTCGCATATTTTTCGCGATTTGTCAAATGTTTTTGCATAAAAATGCTAAGTTAATTTATGGCACGGCAAGGAAACGGCTGATCAAAGCAAATTGTAAAACGAACCGTCTCGTGTGCTCCCACGTTTGAACGGAACTGCTGTGTTTTAATAACCCGCGTTTCATAAGCTAATCCGTTTTGGGCAAGGCATACTTGTCTTTGTAAACGTTAAATTCGTCCATAAACTCCGATTTATCCAGACGCTTCAGCTCATTCATATATTCGTGGGTGTCAAGGCTGTTTTCCTTAATTCGGATAAGGCATACCGCTATATTTGAACAATGGTCGGAAACACGCTCGAAATTAGTTAACAGGTCCTGAAGTATAAAGCCAAGCTCTATGGTGCATATTCCCTTGCGAAGGCGCTCTATATGTCGTGCCTTAAGGTCGGTGCGCAGCTGGTCTATTACGTCCTCCAGCGGCTCTACTTCTTTCGCCAGCGTAACATTAGACTTTATAAAGCATTCTATCGACATATTCAATATCTCGGCTACCGCATTCTTTATTATCGGTATCTCCTCCAATGCCTGCTTCGAGAATGATATCTTCTTCTGATACATCTCCTCCGCCGCCTCCACGATATTTACCGCGTGGTCTGAAATTCTCTCCAAATCGCCTATGGTATGAAGCAGATTGGAAATAACCTGACTGTCGCTCACTGACAGATCCTTGGAGCTTATTTTAAGAATAAATGAACCTATTTTATCCTCATAAATGTCAATGGTGTTCTCATTGTCCACTACCTCCGCTGCTTTCTTCGGGTCATATTCCGTTACGGTATCCATTGCCGTAAGCATAGTCTGCCGCGTCAAAACCGCCATTTTATAAGCAACATTTCTGCATTGCTCGATAGCTACCGAAGGAGTATTGAGGAAACGTTCGTCCAGCATCGGCATAGCTGCGGTCTCTTCCCCGGGCTTGTCCCGAATAGTAAGGCAGGCAAGCTTTTCAAGCTGCTTTGTAAAAGGCAGGAAAACAAGAGTCGTCAGCACATTGAAAACAGTGTGTATCACCGCGATGCCAAAGGAATTAAGCGCGCTGTTCATAAACGCGAAATCAAGAAACGAGTTTAGTATATAGAACAGCGACAGGAAAATTATCGTGCCGATTATATTAAAATAAAGGTGAACGATGGCTACTCGTTTTGCGGACTTATTAGCGCCGATGGAGGATATAAGCGCGGTCACGCAGGAGCCGATATTTGTTCCGAGAATTATCGGCAGCGCAATGGAATAGGTTATCCCGCTCGTCTTTGCAAAGGTCTGCAAAATTCCCACCGAAACGGAAGATGACTGAATAAGTGCCGTAAGCGCTGCACCGGTCACCACTCCCAATATTGGGTTTGAAAACGCAGTCATGAACTGTCCGAAAGCCTCGTTGTTCTCCAGCGGCTTCACCGCCTCGGAAATAGCATTCATTCCGAACATCAGCGTCGCAAAACCGAGCAATATAACACCCAGCGTTTTTTTCTTGTCAGATTTCAAAAACATCAGCATTATAATTCCGGCAACCGCCAGAACAGGCGTAAATGTGGTTGGCTTAAATAGAGAAACCCAACCCTCTCCCTCTACCGCCGAAAGACTGAGCAGCCAGCTTGTGGCGGTCGTGCCGATATTCGCGCCCATTATTACTCCGATAGCCTGCGACAGCTTCATTATCCCGGAGTTTACAAAACCCACCATCATAACGGTTGTAGCCGCCGACGACTGTATCAGCGCCGTTACGCCAACGCCCAGCGCAACACCCTTTATCGGGTTTGAAGTGAGCTTTTCCAGCCAGCGCTCCAGATTGACTCCTGCAAATTTTTCCAACGCTCCGCTTAACGTATGCATTCCGAAAAGAAACAGCGCCAATCCGCCAAGCATATTAAGAATATGATAAATATCCATGTATTCTCTCCTGTGCTTCGGTCCTCCCTGTGACCTATTCCTTCATTTTCACTTTCTTTACTTTTATATTATACAAGATTTTTACTGAATTGTATAGGGGGTTACTGTTTTTTTGTATAATTTTTTAATTATGAACAATAATTGATATGAATTGAGGTATATTATAGCCAAATCTGCCCCTATTAGGTTAAACAAGTTAGAATAGATTTTACAATACTTTAAATAATATTTTATGCTATTAAGATAAGTTGACAAAAAGCTAATTATTTAAAAGAATTTTCCGCACCGCTGCAAACAGTCTATACGTCGTTTGCGCTTTTAAGTTTTATGCAATATGCTGCTTGTTATTTTCAGTATTTATACAAATGTTTCGCAAAATTTTCAGTTTGCGGGAAATTCATGCGTGGGTGTTCACTTTACTTCTGCCCTCAGCGCCTATGACTGATCGATTTTCAAGTGATTCATGGCGGCAAAGCACTTCTATCACCAATTGCAATTTATATTATTGGTCATGTTGCAATAACACCATAGTCTATCAATAAACACAATTTTATATAGATACAAATTCTTTTTCCATTTTTTGATGTATAAATTTTCCGAAAAAGTTAAAACTATTCACACAGCCCGAAATATGCAATGTCAAGTGACACTGCGGTTGGTTTTTATTCGGGCGTTCCATAGTACGGCGCTTCCGCTGGAGAGCTTACGCCGAAAAAATGAAAGGAATATGACTATGAAAAATAACAGGACAAAAAAATCCCCCCTTGGCGGGAAAGGTCTGGTGATCGCTTCGGTCGTGGGGGTCGCGGCAGCAGCGGCAGCGGTGATCTCCGCATATAACGCCACCATGTCCAGGCTTGTTCCCACCAATGCTAACACCAACCCCGTATCCTCCAACACATGGATATTTGAGCCTGACGAGAGCGATGAAAAAAATCCCGATGAGAAGCCGAACTCAACAAAGCCCGCCGCGCCCGTAAACGTTGATGCGACCGAAGAACCCGCCGCTCCTGTCGGCGGCAGTATCACAGGAGTTCCCATTGACGAAGACGAGCCTGCGATAGCGCCCCTGTCTTCCGAGGAAGCGGGCGAAGCTCCCGCTGCGGAGGTAAATAAACCCATTACCGCAGATATCGGCAATATCATGCCGGTGGACGGCGAGGTCGCTAATCCGTTCAGCAACGGGGAGCTTGTCAAATCAACTACTCTCGGAGTATGGAAAACCCACGACGGCTGCGATATACTCTGCACACTGGGCACTGATGTGCGGGCTATGTCAGAGGGAATGGTAAAAGAAATAACCGATGACCCGCTATGGGGAGTTTACGTAGTGGTGGAGCAGTCCAATGGGCTTGAGGTACACTACTGCGGGCTTACCAAGGAGCTTAATGTAAAAGCGGGGCAGCAGATAAACCAAGGCGAGATTATCGGCAAAACAGGCGACACCTGCCAGATAGAGATACTGGAAGAGCCGCACCTCCATCTTGGCGTGAAACAAAACGGAGAATGGATTGATCCGATGTCGGTTATTAGCTAAAATTAAGAGCCGAATGCAGCTGCAAAAAGAGCACCCGCGGGAATACGGGTGCTCTAAGTCTGTATATAAAGGTTGACCTAAGGGGGATTATCTAAAAAAATTTCAAAATTTCCGCAAGCACGCTCGTTCGCTTCGCTTACTATGCACGATTGCGGAAACCGGTCAGAATTTTCTTCGCAAATTCTGACACTTTTTGAAATTTCATGCGACGACGTTACGTGACTTATAGGCTTTTTCTAAGAACTGAGAGCACCCGCAAAATGCGGGTGCTCTTTTTTAATTTTTATTCGGAGGTGTGGGCGGTGTAGGGGGTGTAGGCGGCTGAGGCGGAGCCTGTATGTTCCCTGCGGAGCTGATGTTTTTACGCAGCATGCGCAGACCGCTCAGATCCTTTGCCATAAGTTCCTCTACCCTCGCGAGCATATTGTCCGCGTAAGAGCTGGTGGTTGAGCGCACCGCGTTTGAGTGTGCCTGCGCCTCGCTCATAAGCTCCGTTGCGCGGCGCTGCGCTTCCCTTACCAGATCATTCTGGTCAAGAAGCTCATTTCTGCGCATTTCGGCACGGCGGATTATGTCCTCCGCCTCGCGCTTTGCGTCGCTGATAATGCGGTTTTTATCCGCCACGACCTTTTTCGCCTGGTTTATCTCTCCCGGCAGCGAAAGCCTCATTTGCTGAAGAATATCCTCTATGCCATCGGCGTCCACCATGCTCTTTTTATTAAAAGGAACGCGGGTAGCATTGCCGACTATTTCCTCTATCAATCCTATAAGATCCTCAATAGAATATGAATTATCCATTTTATTGTCCTTTCCTTAAACTGCCGTCTGCTGCTGCCGCTTTTCTCTTGGCTTCGGCAAAATCGCTTGTTAGCTTGGAACGTATCTGCTCATGAATACAGGCGGGAACATAATTTTTCAAATCGCCGTCAAACATTGCCACTTGCTTCACCATGCTTGAGGAAACAAAAGTGGTATTTAGGCTGGCGGGGATAAACACGGTTTCCGCACGGTGGTTGAGATCCTTGTTGGTATGAGCCATCTGGAACTCATACTCGAAATCCGAGGTAGCCCTTAAGCCCTTTACTATAACGTCTATGTCCTGCCTTATGTTAAAATAATCCGCAAGCAGCCCGTCATAGCTGTCTATCTCTATATTGGGTATCTCCGCTGTTGCCTTTTTCAGGAACTCGCAGCGCTCGGGTATGGTGAAGCTGTATGATTTCAGCGGGTTTATCAGCACCACAACAACCACCTTGTCAAACATCTTCGCCGCGCGCTTTATTATGTCGAGATGTCCGTTAGTAACGGGGTCGAAGCTTCCCGGGTAAATAGCTGTCTTCATTCCGTATCGCTCCCTTCCTCCGCAGCGGGGCGGTAAATGGACACCGACGTGCGGGAATGCCGCAGCAGCTTTGCCAGCTCAAACCTTCCCACTCTTTGCGGAAGCGTGCATTCCTTTTCGTGCTCGCATATTATAACGCCGTTCTCTGACATTTTTTCGGTAAGATTAGGCAGCGCCTTCCGAATCAGATTATAATTGTACGGCGGGTCGAGTATCGCAATATCAAACACTGCTTTTGTGGATTTCAGAAACGCCGAAAACGGCATATTTACTACCTTTGCCTCCCCCTCGAACCCCGTAGATTTAAGGTTATCCCTGACCGCCTTTATCGAAACCGCCGCGGAATCCACAAACCAGCACTCCGCCGCGCCGCGGCTGAGAGCCTCTATGCCGAGCTGCCCGCTGCCCGCGAAAAGGTCGAGCACCCGTCTTCCCTCTATCTCAAACTGTATCGCGCTGAAAATCGCTTCCTTTACACTGTCGGCAGTGGGGCGCACAACCTCCGTACCCTCCACTGTCACCAGCTTTCTTCCACGCGCTTTTCCCGTAATTACTCTCATGCTTTCCCCCGTTTTAGAATCTCTCCTGTATAAAGTCGTAAAGCTCCTTTGCCTTTTCCGCGCTTACCTTGGCGGCGGCGCGCAGTTCGTCGACCGTTGCTTCTTTCATTCCCTGCTTTGTCTTGAACGCCTTAAGCAAAGCCTGCGCTTTCGCGCCGCCTATGCCGCTTATCTCGGTAAGCTCCAGCGTATAGGTTTTCTGCTTGTGCTTCACGCGCTGAAACGATATGGAATAGCGGTGCACCTCGTCCTGTATATTTGTAAGCAGACTGAACAGCCCCCTGTTGGCGCTGACCGATATTTCCCCGCCCGCCCTCGCTATGGCGCGTGTGCGGTGCTTGCTGTCCTTTACCAGTCCGAAAAGCGGAACGTCTATCTTAAGCTCGTCAAACACCTCCGACACCGCCGAGATGTGACCCTTTCCTCCGTCGAGCAGTATCAGGTCGGGCAGCGGTGCAAAGTTCTCGTCCCCGTCAAGGTAGCGCTGCATACGCCGCCGCAGTACCTCCTGCATACAGGCGTAGTCGTTCTGCCCGACGACCGTTTTTATGTTGAAGCGCTTATAGGACGGTTTGAACGGTCTGCCGTTGCGGTAGACTATCATACCGCCTACCATGCCCGTATCGCCGAAATTCGATATGTCGTAGCTCTCGATGATGTAGGGTATCTTTTCCAGACCGAGAAGATTTTTCAAATCCTCCAGTGCGCTTATCTCCTTGGCGGTGCGCCCCACCTTAAGCGCGAGATACTCCCCCGCGTTCCGTTTTGCGAGAGTTACCTGCGCCATTCCGTCGCCGCGGTGCGGTATCACAAATTTCACCGCGTGACCCGCCTTTTCCCTGAGAAGCTGTGTGATAAGCTCCGTATCCTCAAACTCCTCGTCAATATATATTTCCTTCGGGATATCCTCCCGCTCGGAATAATAGCTCAGCAGGAAATCCCGCCGCATTGCCGATGGGTCGTACTCGTCACCGATAAAGAAATTTTCCTTGTCAATCAGCCTGCCGCCGCGGTATTTTATCACCGCAAAACTCGCCATGCCGACATTCTGTGCCGCTCCGACAATATCATACTCCTGCTTGTAGTCGAGTATCTTCTGCGAATGAGCGAGCCGCGTTATTGCCGATATCCTGTCCCTCAGCCGCGCCGCCTTTTCAAACTCCAGATTTTCCGCCGCACGCTCCATCTCCGCGGTCAGCTGCTCCACGGACGCCTTGCTGCCGTTCTTGAGATAATCCAGAGCCTCGTCTATTATCTTCCTGTATTCCTCCGAAGTTATTTTCCCGCGGCAAACCCCCATGCACTTTTTTATATGATGGTTAAGGCAGGGCCGCTCCTTTCCGAAAGCGGAGGGAAAGCACTTTTTGCAGGTAGGAAGCATAAAGATAGTATTAGCCTCCTCCACCGCCTGCTTAACGGTATATCCCCCCGTGAACGGACCAATATAATCCGCGTTTTCGTCATTGGTATTGAGAGAGTAGGTTATGCGCGGGTAAGGCTCGCGTGATATCTTTATATAATTATAGCCCTTATCATCCTTAAGAAGTATATTGTACTTGGGCTGGTGCAGCTTTATCAGACTGCACTCCAGCACCAGCGCGTCAAGCTCGGTCTTGGTGCAGATAAAATCAAAATCATATATGTTATCCACAAGCTTAAGCGTTTTTTCGTTATGCTGGGAGTTATTGTGGAAATAGGTCGTAACTCTATTTTTCAGCGCCTTTGCCTTGCCCACATATATTATCAGCCCACTTTTGTCCTTCATAAGATACACCCCGGGCGAAAGCGGCAGGCGATTAGATTTTTCCCTCAGATACGGAAGCCGTTCATTCATAAAAACCTCTTATTTTAAAAGAATTTTCCGCACCGCTCCGTTTTCGGCTTTGCCGAAAACTGCGCTATCCCTGCTGTGAAAGCTCCGTTTCGCTGCGCTTCACTCCGCTCCCACAGCGGATTGCGGAAAATTCATGCGTGGGCGATCAGTTGAATTATGCTTTCAGCGCCATTAACCGCGCAGTTTTCGGCTTTGCCGAAAACTGCGCTATCCCTGCTGTGA
>CAJTMU010000106.1 GCA_910577365.1 uncultured Oscillospiraceae bacterium
TCGATGTCTTCAACCGCAGGCGTCATAATACGCTGATAACCGTTTTCGCGGTAGATGTCGAGTATGGTCTGCTGAATCTTTTCCCTCAACTCCGCTTCCTGCGGAAGATAATCCCTTGTGCCCTTGATACATTTGATTTTCATTATATATCCCTTTCGTTTTAAAGCGCGTAGCATGGGTCTTTGAAAATTAAAAACCGCCTGTTGTCGCTTTTGCTTTCTTATTTTCTATTATACCATGTCCGACTTTTTTTGTCAATATTTTTTACAGTCTGATATTGATTGACCCTCGCTTAATAAATTGATTTTTGTTGATTTCCCGTCAGTATATGTGGTTTAGTTATTGCATGGTTCAGCAGACCGATATGTCGAAATTTTGGGAGGTAAATTCTGTGAATAAAAACGATAACTCGCGTTCTGTTAGATTGGCAGATTCTGAGTTGTTATATACCAAACTAAATCAGATGCGGCAGAAAATTTTGCATACCCCTGTAAAGGATAGACTTTGAGCACGGGCAAAATAAATGAGTCTTTGGAGCAGGCACAAAAAGGGAAGCGCACACCGCTTCCCTCAGCTTTATTTATGTTGCAATGCCCGCGAACTGGCTTTGATAAAGCTCGTAATAGCAGCCTTTCTGTGCGAGCAGCTCGTCGTGGTCTCCCGCTTCGACTACCTTGCCGCCGCTGATAACCACTATCTTGTCCGCATCACGTATCGTTGAAAGACGGTGCGCGATAATAAGGCTGGTTCTGCCCTTCATCAGGTTTATCATTGCCTCCTGAATATGCATTTCCGTTCGGGTATCTATACTTGACGTCGCCTCGTCAAGAATTAGTATCTTCGGATCGGCAAGCACCGCGCGGGCTATTGAGATAAGCTGGCGCTGTCCCTGTGACAGGTTTCCGCCGCCCTCAGTCAGCATGGTATCATATCCGTCTGAAAGCTTCTCCGCAAAATCGTCCACCCTCGCCAGCATAGCCGCCTTTCTGATTTCCTCGTCTGTGGCATCTATACGCCCATAACGTATATTTTGAGCTATTGTATCTGTGAATATTACCGTATCCTGCAAAACTATCCCTATGCTTCCGCGCAGCTTATCCTTGGATATTTCGCGTATATCCGTGCCGTCAAGAGTTATTATCCCCCCGTCGATATCGTAAAAGCGCGTCAGTAGATTTACTACCGTTGTCTTTCCGCTGCCCGTCGCGCCAACAATGGCTATCTTCTGCCCGCTCTTTACCCACAGGTTAAAGTCCTTAAGCACCTGCTCTCCTTTGACGTAAGAGAAGTCGATATCTTTGAAATTGAGGTCGCCCTTTACCTGCTCTATCTCAAAGGGAGCGTTTCCTCCCGCGTCCTCGGGTTCGCTGTCAAGTATCTCAAAAACGCGCTCTGCGCCCGCAAGCGCGGTCTGTATCTGCGCGTATTGATTGGCTATTTCGTTAATGGGTCGTGTAAACTGCTTGGAGTAGGTTATAAACGCTTGTATCGTTCCCACGGAAATCGCGGGGACGGGAAGAAATCCTATTGAAAAATTTCCTTTTATGGCAAGCCAGCCGCCCACCGCCGCAATAATAAGAAAACCGACATTTCCTATGGTATTCATGCAGGGTCCCATGATTCCGCCGAGTATCTGCGCCTTTGTTCCAACCCTGCAAAGCTCGTCGCTGGTTTTGTTGAAGCCGTCGCATATTATTTTCTCGCGGGTAAATGCCTTAACTGTACGGCAGCCCGTTACCGCCTCTTCAATCTGTCCGTTGAGAACGCCGAGAGTAGATTGCTGAAGCGGGTAGTACTTCCGCATGAATTTCGACAAAAAGCGCGTTACCATTAGCGTGAGCACCAGCGTTATCAGGCTGACCAGCGTAAGCAGCCATGAATAATACACCATCATTGCAAAGCAGCCGATAAGCGTAATTATGCCCGAAATGAGGGAACTTAGCGACTGCGAAACGGAATTGGACACGTTCTCCGCGTCGTTGGTCATGCGGCTCATGATATCGCCGTGCTTGTGGGTGTCAATATACTTTATCGGCAGGTGTGATATTTTTGAGAAAAGGTCGTTTCGCATCGTTCTCACGGTATATTGTGAGAGCTTCGCGGCAAAAAGGGTCTGAAAATAAGTCAGCACCGCGGAAACAAGATAGATGACGCCCAGCAGCGCCAGCCATTTCCCCATAGTGCCCATATCAAGCGCCGCCACTGCGTCAATAGCCTTTCCGGAAACGGAAGGTGCAGCGACGTTCAGAACGGTAGCCGCAATGGTCACCGTCAGCATTCCTACAAGAAGATTTTTATTTCTGCCAATATAGGAGATAATGCGCTTTAAGGTAGCCTTTACGTTTTTAGGCTTCTCCACGGGCATACCCATTCCATGAGGTCCGTGAGGTCCGCCGGGTCCGTGCGGGCGTCTGCCGGGGGCGAGATTCACCGGTTGCTTGTTCTCAGCCAACGCGCTCATCTCCTTCCCTCATCTGTGAGCTGTAAATATCTTGGTACACTTCGCAGTATTTCATAAGATTTGCATGACTGTCAAACGCAGCAAGCCGCCCGTTATCTATTACTGCTATTCTATCGGCACTCATAACGCTGGCTACGCGCTGAGCTATCATAATTACAGTCGTACCGCTGAGATTCTCCTTCAGCGCCCGCTGAAGCTTTGCGTCGGTGGACAAGTCAAGCGCCGACATGCTGTCATCAAACACCAGTATTTCGGGCTTCTTGGCAATAGCCCTCGCAATGGAAAGCCGCTGCTTCTGTCCGCCGGAAAGCGATGAGCCTTTTTCGGTTATCATGTCCTTATAGCCGTCAGTGAAGCTCTCTATAAATTCATCCGCCTGAGCGATCCTTGCGGCGCGGCGGACTTCTTCGTCCGTCGCTTCAGCGCTTCCCCAACGAATATTCTGCTCTATTGTTTCGCTGAAAAGTTCGCTTTTTTGCAGCACAAAGCCGATTTTCTTACGGAGCGCGGCGGTGTCGTATTCCTTTACATTTACCCCGTCTACAAGAACCTCTCCCTCGGTGGCGTCATAAAAGCGGGCTATAAGGCTAACCAGAGAGGTTTTTCCGCAGCCCGTAGCGCCGAGTATAGCCACGGTTTCTCCCTTGCCTACTTTAAAGCTGATATTGTTCAGCACGTTGTTCGCGTGAACGTTGGGATAACGGAAAGATACATTTCTGAACTCTACTGTTCCGCGCTCATCGGTTGTGCCGTCAAAGCCTCCGTCCTTTATGGCAGGCTCGGTGTCAAGTACCTCCGCGATACGCTTTGCGGAAGCCGACGCACGTGTGACCATCTGAAACATCATTCCAATCATCATCATGGACATAAGTATCTGGGTGATATAGGCTATTGCCGCCATAACCTTGCCCACTTCAAGAGACTGCGCCTCTACCTGCTTTCCGCCGATAAATATGACCGCAATAACGGAAGCGTTCATTAAAATGAACAGTATCGGCATAAGCAGCGCCATAAGCTTCTGAACGCGCAGATTTGTTTCGCAAAGCTCATTGTTTGCCGCGGAGAAACGCTTCGTTTCGTATTCCTCGCGGGTATATGCCTTTACGACCCTTGCGCCCGTAACGTTCTCCTGAACGACGCTGTTTACCCTGTCAAGCTTGCTTTGAACTATGCCAAACAGGGGTGAACCTTTTTTCAGCACGACCAGTATGATAACAAGCTGTATCGGCAGCATTACGAGCAGGATGAGTCCGAATGAAACATTAATTTTCAGTACCATATAAATGCCGCCGATGAACTGCATAAGCGTTCTTACCATCATTCGCAGTGCCATCGCCACAAAATCCTGACAAGCGGTTATATCGTTGGTGAGCCTTGTCACGAGAGAGCCGGTGGTAAAGCTGTCGGTCTGCTGAAAACTCATATTCATAACGCGGGAAAACGCGTCCTTGCGCAGGTCACACGAAAAGCGCTGAGACGCAGTAGTGCCGAATATACCTGCCATAATGCCGCCAAAGCAGCCTATGACAGCCACGATAAGCATACGAAGCCCTACGCTGAAAATGACCTCCATGTCCCCGGGAAGCACGCCGTCGTCCACGATACGCGACATAAGGTCAGGCAGCAGCAGGTCCATGCTTACCTCAAGTATCATGAACAATGGGGACAGAGCCGCGATAAGCCAGTATCTTTTGAGGTATTTCAGTACCTTAGTCAATTTCTTCACCAAGCTCCGAAAGCAGATTCGCGCTCATTTTATCTGCTGCGACACGAGCCGCCTTCAGCTCTTTATCAGAAATGCCCTTAAGCATTATCTCCTCCGCCTTGCCAAGCGTTTCAAGTATTTTCTCATACATATCCTTTCCCTTATCGGTAAGGCTTACATGAGTTTCGCGGCGGTCTGAATCGTTTTTCACTCTTGCCACTATGCCCTCGCGCTCCATATTTCGCAGCGTTATGCTGATGGTGGGAGCCTTAAGCCCAGTAAGCTCCACAAGCTGGAGCTGGGTAAGGCTTTCGCTGTCCATAAGAGGCTGCATCATATGCATATATGATGAGCGCATTCCGACTTTCAGAAGCTCTGAGCTAACATATCTTAAAAAAAGAGAGCCTACGTTGTTAATGTTCCCGATCCTATCGCTGCCATTGTTTATAACACTGTTTTTCATAAGTACTTTCCTTTCCTAATGCGGCTTTGCCGCGCATATCAATTTGCCTCGTTCAGATTTCTGAGATGAGTAATTTATAAAACTAATCAACTATTTAATTATACCGTATTTTTTGTGATTGTCAATAAAGATTAGGTGAAAAATTGATGAAAAATTTTGTTGGCAATAGAATTTAGCAAAAGCAAAAAATAAATTTTTGTAACCGTTTTGTAATCTTTTTGTAACCGTATTGACATTTTTTATCAAATATTGTATAATAAAAAGAAAAAAGGACTGTATTTTGATTTAATTGATAAATTATCCGGTTAAATGAAGTGTAAGCTATTAAAAACCAAATCGTAATTTTTTGAGGTTAATATAACAGAGCTTCAAAGCAATAAGGAGATTTGAATGAGGTTTAATTTAAGATACGTTGTCCCCGTTATGTGCGGGACTTGTATTGTGCTTACCGTAAGCGTTGCGGCGGCAGTTGGAGGCGTTTCGGACGGCGATGGTGATATTGCGCGTTTATCCGCGGTGTCAAGAACGGAAAGCTATATTTATCATTCCAATGATTTCACTTCGCCCGCGGCGAATTCAGCGCGAAACGACATCGGCGCGGATGACTCGGCGGAAGCTGATGATACTGTGGAGGGTTCTGATACGGACGGCGGAATTGCGGAAACAATGTCTGACTTTGAAAGCGGTTATACGGCCGACAGCTCCGAAACCGTGGAAATAGCCGTCTTTACAACGGAGGGTACCGAAATCATCCAAAATCCTGTTGAAAGCGCCGAAACCGGAGCCTTTACCGAGAACGCTGTTATTGAGGATGCCTCTGCTGAAGCAGATGATCTTTCCAATACGGACAAGCTGTTGGCGGCAAAGCTTCCCGAAGCAGAGGAGCTGCCCGCCGATGATTTACACGAAGAAAGCACATGGACGGTGAATGCCGATTCCGAAACGAAGAAGCCGACAGAGGAAGTTTTATCCGAAGCGGACAAGCCTGCGGAGGAAGCTGGACGTGAAGCGGTAGGCGTGGGATATGACGAGCCGCAGCGTCAGGCTATGCTGGAGGCCGTAAATGCGGTTCGCGCGGAATACGGACTGACGCCGCTGTCGGAAATGTCTGAAATTTCAGAGATAGCGCAGCAGCGGGCGCGTGAATGTGCAAGCTATTTTTCGCATACCCGCCCTAATGGAACAAAATGGCATACGCTGTTGTCGGAAGCGGGGCTTAAGCGCAGTGTTAGGGCGGAAAATATAGCGTATTATTATCCCACGGCACAGCAGGCGCTTGATTCATGGCTGGGCGATTACAGCCACAGGGCAAATATTCTAAATGCCGAGGCAGCGTACATAGGTATCGGATATTATTATGACGGGTATAATTCATATTGGGTGCAGATATTTCTGGGCGAATAATGACGCACGTGGTGTAAAAACAATTATGTTCATGCTTTCTAAAAGCATTATTGCAAAGAACTGCACAAAAACCAAGCTGCAAAAGCGCCAAAAGCCGAGATACGCTGACCGCCCACGCATGAAATTTACGCAAGCCGCTGAAAAAGCGCAACGGAGATGAGCTTTCACAGTGAACCGGCACAAGCGTTTGTAAGCAGAATGTATAAAGATATGGGCAGCGCAACGCTGACGCATGGAATTTTTCGCGAGTGCCCGACACGGTTTGCTCTGCAAGGTGTAGTGCGACGCGTCGCACAGGTCGCGGGAAATCTTTTAAATAAGGAGTTAAAATGCTGAAAAAGATTTTATCAAGGGAAACCTGCGGAAAATGCCGCGTCTGCTGCGGATTTGACGAGAGCGACAAGTGGGAGATACCATTAGTATTCAAAGAGCTTAAGGAGCATATAGAAGGTCAATATAATTGTAAGCTTATGCCGCATGGGGACGAATATGTGTTTGATATGAAGTTCAACGGTGACAAGGTGGTATACTGCCCAATGTCAAGCGAGCACGGCTGCGTTCTTGGTGACATGAAGCCGTTTGATTGCAGGATATGGCCATTTCGAGTAAACAGATTGGATGGGGGTGATGGGCGGCTGGTAATAACTGTGTCTCCGGTATGCGGCGCTGTGTCAGAGCTGCCGCTGAGCAAACTTACACAGTTTGTGAATGAGGACGGGTTTGCGGATATGCTGTTTAAGCAGGCTGAGCTTCATGTGGATATGGTCAAACCTTATATTAAAGGATATCCTATACTGGCGATAAAATGATATGTAACACATGGAAAAATCAGAAAATGTAAAGTAAAGCTAACATTTATGTAATCTCCGATTGGTGGAAATCACTCGGAGATTCGTTTATAATAGGAACAGGGTTTGAAGTCTGTTCCGAAAGGAAACGGTGAAAATGGGAATTGAATACAACAATCTTAGAGCATACCGCAAAGAAACGGGAATGACGCAGGAGCAGACGGCGGAGGCGCTTGGCGTGTCGCGGCAGGCGGTGGCAAACTGGGAGCGCGGTGAAACTCTGCCCGACATAGAGAACGTTATTAAACTGGCGGATATTTACGGCGTGACGGTGGACTATCTTGTCCGAAATATAACCGGTATGTCTGACAGAGCACATGATAAAAAGCATATGTTTGGATTCAGCAATATTGACAAAGACGGACGGATAACGCTGCCACCCAAATGCCGCGAAATATTCGGGCTTAAAACTGGCGACGCCGTACTTGTTCTGGGTGATGAGGAGAGAGGGATTGCGCTTATAAAGCTGGGAAAGGCCAATTAATTTACAGATTTTCTGCTTCGTACAGACCTGATTTAACATAAGGACATCTTAAGAAACCTTGTTTTAGTCTAAATCGGCAGAGCAATCCGTCTGCTTTGTCAGGATTTGCCACAAGTCATATACATCCTTGTTTCGTCTGCTTTCATGGCAGTGACGCGCTTTTCCGA
>CAJTMU010000107.1 GCA_910577365.1 uncultured Oscillospiraceae bacterium
GATTTATATTTATTGTGCTTATGCATCTGTTCCGGACACTCTAATCGTAAGTGTAAACAGTGCGCTTCTTGGAGAAGGCGGTTTTTGTGCGTTGATTAAACACGCTAACGAACGCACACAACAAAGGAGATGGGAGTTGGAAGATCGAAAATACTCCGAAACTCACAAAAATCTTATTAAAACAAATGACGAAAATTTTCTTAATGATGAAATGTGATTGTGTTATTGAAGTGAGGGATTATTATGCAAAATTTTTTAATTGAATTACTAACGGCTGTAATTATTGCGGTTGTCCCCGTAATTACAACTATGCTTGTAAATTGGCTTCGCAGCAGTGTAGCTAATGTCAAGGGCGATTTAGCAAAAAAATATGCAGAAGAAGTGGCAAACGCAGTAGCAGATGCGGTTACGGCAACATCTCAGGTGTATGTAGACGAACTGAAAAAAGCCGAACTGTTTGATCTTGATGCACAAAAGCATGCTGCCGAAATGGCTCTTAATGCTTGTCTTGAAAGTCTATCCCCTGCCTGCAAGAAATTTCTTGATAATGCGTATACGGATGTTTGCATTTATCTTTCCAATAAAATTGAGGCAGAAGTACGTAATCAGAAAAAGGAGGTGTTGTAATGACCGTTGCAGCAAATTCTACATATAAAATTAATGGCGTTCTTGTTAAGGAAAAAATTATTCCTGATAATATGAAGTGGACGGTTGATAAAAACGCCAAACAGGCGGGGTGTAAGGTCGGCGATTTGTACAAGCAGGCAATGAAAATTCCAAAAGTCAACTTTGTGACTATTCATAATACTGAAGACTTGAGCAATGTTCAGGACGACGCGGAACGTTACACTCTTGCAACCTATAATCAAGCAATGGGAACGACAAGAGTACATTTTTACATTGATGACCAATCCGTATGGCAGAATCTTCGTGCGGGAACAGGAATGTGCAATAACGATCCTGTGGGTTCAGCAGAAATTGCTTGGCACTCGGGTGATGGTTTGGGTTCAGGAAGCGGAAACATGACTTCGCTCGCTTTGGAAATTATAATGAATGAAACGCCTGCGAACGATATTGTTGCGAAAGATAATGGCGCAAGAATTGCCGCTTGGTTATTGTGGAAACATAAACTTCCTATTGACCGACTTGTTACACATACTTATTGGGTTAACCAAAAGGCAGGAAATACTTTCACTGATATAGATAAGCAGTGCACAAATCTCGTTTATGGCAAGAAGTGGTGTCCTGCTTATATTTTTGGTTCCGCTAATTCCAACGTAGCATACTCTAATTGGAAGGACTTCAAAATACTTGTTAAGGGATATCTTGATAATTTAAACAACAAAAATCCAAACACCATCTTAGACGCTTCAAAAGATGGAAAACTATACAGAGTACAGGTGGGAGCGTTTTCTTCCAATACTAATGCATCCAACTATCTCAAAACGCTTAAAGCAAAAGGCATAAACGGTTTTATAGTTACAGATGGCAATCTTAAAAGAATTCAAGTGGGTGCGTATAGTGTAAAAGCTAATGCTGAGAATTACTTGAAAGAACTTAAAACTAAGGGAATTTCGGGATTTGTTGTGGAGGTTGACAAGAAAATTGCTAATCTCAAATCTGTTGATGAAATCGCGCTTGAAGTTATCAAGGGACTTTGGGGAACAGGCGCTGACCGCAAAAGGAAACTGACTGATGCGGGATATGACTATGCTAAAGTTCAAGCGGCGGTGAATAAATTGCTCAAGTGAGCATTTAACAACAATATTTTAGGGGATATGGATTTTTCCATATCCCCTATTTTTTACGATTTTCGCTGTTTGTAACAACTACTGTATCGGCAGTTTTTACAGAATGTAGACTAGACATATCAACGCCACACAACTTAACAAGGTCGAGCCACCGAGCAAGATTGAGGTTGCGTGCAATTGTTCCCCAAGTCGGCTTACCCTTTCCACGCTTAGCATCGTACTCCCTTCCCGACTTGGGACGTATACGTTCAAATTCTCGCTTGAAAATATCAATCCAGTCAGATTGTTTGTTTAGAGAATATCGAGACGCAGATTTTTTCTTTTTCTCAGATGTGTAATAAACATTGAGAAAGGCACTTGCTTTCATATCAAAAAGTTTTTTGATTGTAGTAGCTTTTGGCATATCGGGTTCAACTAAATCAGTTATCGTTGGATTCCTCCTGTGTTGCTCTCGCCATTTATTAAGATGTTTGAAAACTTCTTCTTTTGTCCACGTTACAGTCACTTTTGTATTTTTTAGATTAGTTAGTCTAGTAATTGCTTGTCTGTTTTCATAAGTATCTGGTAACTTTTGGATTGCTTCAATAGCAATATCTAGTGCCATCTGTATTGTAATATACATTATGTAGCCTCCGGCAATGGTTTTCAACCTCTATATGCTATCGGCACGGCATATGTGCTGAATTTTACGGACTGCGTAATGTCGAAGTTGTCTATTGCCTTTATCAGTCCTATACAGCCTACCTGAAACAGGTCGTCAGCGCTTTCTCCCCTGCCCGAAAAGCGCTGAATAACGCTTAGCACAAGACGCAGATTGCCCCTTATAAGTTCCTCGCGCGCCTGCATATCACCCTGCTTCACCCGCGCTAAAAGTTCCATTTTCTCGGCTTCTTTCAGTACCTTGAGCTTAGAAGTGTTTACCCCGCTTATTTCGACCTTGTTAAAATACAAATGACCACCCTCCGACTTGCTTGATTGTACAAGTATTATTGTCAGAAAGTGGTTTTGTTATTCTTGGAAAAATGAGGGCTTTTTAATTATTATCCGCAAGAATAATACCAAGAGCTTGCCCGATCTTTTATTATGCGCGATTCGGCACAGCCATGCGGTGAACCTTCGTTTGCCTTAAAATTTATGAGCATCTAATATTATATTGTATAATAACTCGCTGACTATTTTCTCAGCGACTACATCATTATATTAGATCCTTAGGGCATACTTTCAGAGCAGTCAGGTGCAATATCTGAAAATCTTGTAGAATTCATCTCCTACCCCCTATATGTTTTTAAAACACTCGCAGCGAAATTTCGCTGCATTTTTTGTAATATTCGTATTGTTATTTCGTACAATCAAAATGATGTTAAAACACATAGGATTATGAGCATTAACATCATTTAAATTCATTAGCTATATCAGCAGCAGTGCATTTCCGTACTGCCGCTGTATTTTTATAGCTTCGACACAAAAAAAGCAGCCGCTAAAGCGACTGCCCGTGAATAATATGTGGTTACCAGACTTTCAATGCGACTTCAGGAGCAAGCCGTTATCAAATGCTTAAAGTGCCAATGCAAACCACGCGTTTCAAATATTGTTATTCCTTTGCGCTCTCTCCTGCCGAGCCAAGCTTCTGCACTAATATTGCCACGACAACTCCCGCCAGCAGACAGACAAATCCATAACCTGTCTGTAAATTAAACCCAAATCCCTCTGGCAGAATAGCGTAAACTGATCCTATAACCAGACCCATTATAGCGCTGTAAACCATCAGCTTATACTTGTTTATAAGAATGGAAATCAATTTTGCGCCAAGGATAATTCCCACTACCGCGCCTATCGCGAACGGTATGATAACATAAAAGTTCAGCGAACTGAGGTTTATTGCCGATATAATAGTATCGTAAACACCAAGCAGCAGCATTACAAACGATCCGCTTACGCCGGGGATTATCATTGTCACCGCCGCAATTACAGCGCAGACGAACAGCTTGACGGTAGTTATAATCTCAAAGCCGTCAACAACGTCGGGCGCTATGCTGATGCTGCCCGCTCTTTCCAGCACCGCAAGACCTATGACCACGCTCAGAGCTATCAAAAAAGGTAGCGCGCACAGCGGCTTAGGCTTACTCTCAGCCGTTCCCGTTTTTACAATAAGCGGAACGCTTCCGAGTATCAGTCCAATAAAGAACATATTCGTCTGCACTTCAACTGCGTCAAACAGGGATTTTATAACTATTGCAAATCCGAGTATCCCCCCAGCTCCGCCCAAGCCGAAAACCACAAGAAACAGAAAATTCTTGAGAATTGCCTTTATTCCCGAAATGGATTCCATCAGTCGGTCATAAATACCGAATACAACCAGCATAGTGCCGCCGCTCACCCCGGGAATTACATTGGCTATGCCGAATGCCAGACCCCCAAGGAAAAATTTCAAATACTCTATAAACTTTTTCATCTGACCTATTCCAATCCTAACTGAATTTAATAAAATGCTTTATTACAAAATACATCACGCCGGGAAGCAATCCCGTAATTATACAGATTATTGCCGCGGCAATATCAACCGCGTCCAGCCCGAAAGCGGAATTTACAAATGGTATGTAAATAAGCATCATTGGTATAACAACGGTTGCCGCAGCGCATATCAGCGGTATTTTTCCTGCTGCTCTCAAAGCAGGAAGCGGTTTGTCGGGAGAAAGCCTGAGCAGCCCGAACAGCGCTGCGCAGAATACGAACGATATAAGTGCACAGCTTCTCGCATAGTTTGTCAAGCCCTCATGGTACATGAACAGATAGGTCGCTATCGTGACCACGCCCGTAAGCGCTCCCATCAGCGCAATCTCCCCAAGAAACGGAAGATTCAGACGTTGATTCATGAAAAATTCTGACGGAGGCATATTTGACTTTATATCGCATCTGTTTCCAATATATCCCAGCGCCGCGGCAGGAAGTATTATCATTGTCAACATTGCCAAAAGCGGCGGATTGAGGAACATCTGCTTGCTGCCAAAAGCAAGCACCGCCGTCGGCAGTATAAGCGAAATATACCCAGATATAATAACAGCGAAAGCTCTCTTTACATTTCGGTGTATCTGCCGCGCAGCGGCAACAGTATCAGCTATGGAGCTGAAATTATCGTCGTTCATTATAATATCGGCGGCTTCGTAAGTGCTTCCGTCAGTATGCTGCGATATCGTTATCCCGATATCCGCCATGTTCATGGCATCGGCGTCGGTGGTGCGCGTTCCCGTCATCGCAACGACCTCTCCCTTTTTCCTCAGGCGGTCGATAATATAAAGCTTCTGTTCGGGCGTAACCTGAGCGAAGATATCCGCGTCAAGATCTAATTCGCCGCCATATTTCACATGATCAGATATTTGTTTTCCGGTTACCGCCTTATGTCCCGAAAGCCCTATCATTTTTCCTACTGCCTCGGCAACGCTCGGGTTATCCTCCGTAAGCATTACCACGCGCACACCCGACCTGCGGCAGGTCTTTACAGCAGCTGAAACGCTTTCGCGGAGCGGCGCAGAAAACGCGGCAAAGCCCACAAAAACATAGGCAAAGCCCGCAGTACTGTCCATATCGCCCTGCTGAGCGTCCGCGCAAGCGAAAGCCAGAACACTGTAACCCTGAGCATAATAATCAGTATACTTTTTTTGTGCGGCATAAAGCGCGTCGCCGTGAAGCCTGCAAAGCGGAAGTATTTGCTCGGGAGTACCCTTTATGCAGTACAGCTTTGAGCCTCCCACATCCCAGAGCGCTCCGCTCATTATCTCATTGGTTTCCGGTATCCTTTCTATAATCTTGTTTTCACTATACAGTTCGGAAATATTTTCGTCAAAAAACGAAGCTTTTACCAGCAACGCGCGCTCCGAAGGATCGGAGGTGTTCTGCTCGCATGCCAGCGCTGCCACCTTATACAGCAGTTCGTTGCTTTTAGCATACATTCCCCGCACCTCAACGCGGCTTTTGGAGACAGCGCCTTCTTTCTCCACGCAGAGCACCGAAAGGCTGTTAAGACGCTCTATATCGCAAAGGCTCTTGACCACAGCGCTTTTTTTCAGCATATCGGAAGCACCTTTTGTGTAGTATATCCTCATGACTGTGCTTATTCCCGTCGGCAAAAAGCACAGACCTATCGTTATCCCGCGCAGAGCGTTGGAAATAAGCTCCTTATCCGTGAAAATACCCGATATTACCGTAATAAGCGTTATTACCGTCGCCACAATGCTGCACAACGGCACCAGCTTATGCACGAATGCTTCAGTTTCGGTGTAATAGCCGTGGCGGTTTTTCTGCTCACCCAGCTTCTGGTACAGCTTTGTGTCTACTCCTATCGCGCTAACTCGGCATATCGCCACTCCAGTAAGCACTGTCGTGCCGCTGTATACAAATTTGGGGCTAAGCTCGGTTTTAGCAATCGCTCCCGCATATTTTGCCACAGGCTTGTTTACCCCTGTAAAAATGCTCTCATCCACTGTCAGGTCGCGGCTTTCCAGTACGTATGCGTCCGCGGGAACCCTTTCACCCGTTTGTATTATTATAGTATCCTCGGGAACTATGTATTCCTTATCAACGAACTCAAGCTTTCCGTTTCGTACAACTCTGAATTTAATGTCCGTTGATTCCTTTATCTCCGACAGACGTTTATCCGAAGCCATTCCGAAATATATCTCCGCCGCCGCATATGCAAAGTCAATAAGCAGTGCTGCTATACCAAATCCTATCCCCGCACCGAAAAAACACATCACGCCCGCAACAAACATAAGTATAAATGACGGTGAAAGCAACACGCTAACCGGAGTATAACACTTCATAGCCTTTTCATTTTTTGTATATATATTAAACCCGTAAAGCGCGATGTTCTTTTCAATGTCGCTTTCGGTAAGACCGTAATAGTCCTCCTTGAAATTAAAAAACTGAGCCATTATTCAACTTCCTTACTATATAATTAAGCTTTGCCGATAATTGTCAATATAACTTTTATTTGTCGGTTTTGTAAATTTATTGTTAACTCCACAAAACCTATTTACTTTATATTGTCTCACATTTTGCCAAAAAAATCAAGTCCTTTTTGCAACTTTTAAGAAATAATATATATTTTTTTCTTATTTTCCGACTATTTCGCTTTTCAGTGCTTGACAAATCCTTGTTTTTGTTGTATAATAATTTGGTAAGCATCGTGCGATGTAGTTGTTAGCATGCGAAATTTGTATGCATGGACTCATAGGAGAGCTTCTTGTAACCGTTTTCCGTACACTTTTTTTCGCACTACACTGACATTGCATTTTTGTCGGACGAAAAACTTGTTCAAAAATTTGTTTGATCATATATTTGGCGATTTAAAAATTATTAAATCGGGGTGTAGCGCAGTTGGTAGCGCGCCACATTTGGGAGCATAGAACCGTTGGAGCGCTTCGCAGAGCGGTTTTTCGTACATTTCCTTTCACACTACACCGTCACGGTGCTTTTATTTCACGGAAATCTTGGTCGAGAATCCGTTTGACCACATATTTGACCACTTTGAGAAAAATTTCATAAAAATCGGGGTGTAGCCCAGTTGGCAGGGCGCGACATTTGGGATGTCGAGGCCGGGAGTTCGATTCTCCCCACTCCGACCACAAACCGCATTATAAAGCCATTTGTAGGCTGTGTGATGCGGTTTATTTTTTTA
>CAJTMU010000108.1 GCA_910577365.1 uncultured Oscillospiraceae bacterium
ATAGACATTATTGCGGATTCCAGTTCATCAAATCCTGCATTCTTGAGATATTCTTTGCCCAGCTTGCCGGAAAGGTGCGTGTTAATTGCTTCGGAGTTAGCTCCGAAACGACAGGTGCTCAAAAACGTTATGGCTTCTGCTCTGAATGCTTCGGCGGTATCTATCTTGGCGGAGGCAGGCGCTATTGTAGTGCCGCTGCGGGTATATCCCGACAAGTTATCAATAAATTTCGCAAATCTCTTTGAACCGGAGCCGTATTTTGAGAAGTCCAGCTTTCCAAAGGTCTGGGTTAGATATCCTTCCAGTTTCATCATGTTGTCAGTCTGAAAGCCCTGTTTCTCAAAAAAATTCCCGACTGCTGCCGAAAGTTCCTGCATTGTTGGAGGCTTTGTGTTTTTCATTGCAGGTTTGGGCTGTTTTTTCTGTTTAAGCGCGACAAAGGTATTGCTGCGGCGCAGCTCGGAGAAGCTGTCAATAAATCCCGAGAAGCGTTTGTAGCCCATCTCATCAAAATTAATATTTCCGAAGCGTGAGGTCAGCACCGCGAAAATCTTCGCAAGGTCAAGATGACCGTCGTTGTTGGCGGTCACGAAATCCAGAGTAGCTTTACGTATAGTTTTCTCATCCGCCATGCCCTCATTTGCACAGACTTGGTCAAGGTAGCTGAAATAGTGGCAGCTTGATGTGAACGCGCGCGGTGTTTTAACCTCACCTATGCCCACAACCAGCATTCCTGCCTCTCTGAGTCTTATGGCGAGCCGCGTGAAATCGCTGTCGCTGGTTACCAGAACAAAGCCGTCGACAGTGCCGCTGTAAAGGATATCCATTGCGTCTATGGTAATGGAAAAATCCGTGGCGTTTTTGCCCGCGATATAGCTGCACTGCTGCACCGGCAGAAGCGAGTTGTTTATGGCGGGATAGTGCCAGCTGTTGCCGCCGCTTTCCCAGTCACCATAGACACGCTTGTAGGTCGCCATGCCGTATTTCTGAGTTTCCTGCAATATGAACGAAATATATTTTGGCGATACGTTATCGCTGTCGATAAGCAGCGCCAGTCTTTTTTCTTGTGACATTGTTGATTCTTTCCTTTCGGCTACCTGCCGCACTGCTTAAGAAATCGCTTGTCAAAGCGAATCGTAGCACGATCAGCCCCGTTAGTTTTCACGTTTGAGCGGAGCGATTGTATAATCAGTGTTCCCTTAAATAGCGACAGGTATAACCTCATTAAACTCATGGTATTGATAATTTTCCGCGGTAAAGCTGTAACGGGTAAATTTGTAGAAATCTGTTATATCATCCACCCTCATTTCCGGCGCAGGAAACGGCTTCTTTTCTATAAGCCGCTTTACCGTATCGATATGGCGGTCGTAGATATGCGCGTCCGCTATCACGTGAACAAGTTCACCCGCTTCAAGCCCGCTTGCCTTGGCAAACATGACAAGAAGCGCGGCGTATTGACAGACATTCCAGTTGTTCGCCGTAAGCATATCCTGAGAGCGCTGATTTAAAATGGCGTTTAGTTTTCCGCCGCTTACGTTCAGGGTGAACGAATAAGCGCAGGGCGCAAGTGCCATTTCGTTAAGGTCGGTGTGATTGTACATATTTAACAGTATGCGCCTTGAGGCGGGGTCGTGCTTCAGATCGTACAGCACCTTATCGACCTGATCCATTTCACCCTCGGGAAACTTATGCTTAACGCTCATCTGATAGCCGTAAGCCTTGCCGATAGAGCCATTCTCATCCGCCCACGCGTCCCAGACGTGCGTTGTCAAATCACGGACGTTGTTGGACTTTTTCTGGTATATCCACAATATCTCGTCTATCGCCGAGCGGTAGTAAACGCGCCGCAGGGTCATAAGCGGAAATTCCTCGCCGACGTTATACCTGTTCACCACGCCGAATTTCTTGATGGTGTGCGCGGGAGCTTTGTCGTCCCAACGCGGACGGACATTCATATCCGCGTCGGACACGCCGTTTTCCAGAATATCAAGGCAATTCCGTATGAAGATGTCGTCTGCTCTGCTCATAAAATCTCCTTTCGGCGCTAATTGAAAAGCTTCCGCAGCTCCGTTTCCTTTTTGTCGAAATACTTACGCAGCCTCTTCATCATTTTGATATCTCCCGCGCGTTCCGCTGCGGCAAGCATAATATCGCGGTTTATCGGGGCGACCATGCCGTTCTTCATATCGGCATCAATATGCGGCAAAATATCCGTCCATATCCTTTCGGGAGTATCCGCGCCGCGGGCGATAAGCTCAGCGCCAAGCGTGTAAAACTTGCGTTTATAACACACAAGTGTTTCCTTATGCTCGTTATAAACCGAAAGTGCACTTTCCGTAGCGCCTTTTTCAAGCAGCATTTCCGCATAGTCGTATAACGCTTTGAACGCTTCCGATCTGTCAAATAATTCGGGGGAGCTTTGGAATATCCCGTAAATTTTCTTTACGGCGAATTCCTTGTCAACTTGGCGTTTTGTACACCATTCCGCAATCGATCTCAGCTCACGCAGAGCCTTTAGATCAAGCTCTCCGCTTTTGAACCCGTCGGTGAGCTTACAGACAAGTTCGGTCTCTCCAAAGTCGGACAGCGTGTTTATGCAATCGTAAGGCGAAAATTCGTCAAGCGGAGTCGGCTTTATCACGCAAGGCTCGTAGCCGCAGGCACAGTCGAAATTCGCGTTTTTCGCGCGCCCGAAAAGTTCACTGTCAGATGGCTCGCCAAGCTCAATAAGCATACTTGTCAGTATTTCGAGATTATCCCCGATACCCTGAAGCGAATTTGTCTCGCGGTCTTTAAGCTCCTCGATAAACAGCCCGCGCACGAGCGCAATTTTATCGGGCACCTCGCTCACATTATAATACAGCGCGTAACAAAGCCGCGTGCGGTTAGCGTAGTTCTTGTCAAACGTTCCCAATTCCTCGGAGTGTTGTGCGCAATAAACATAGTCCGACATATCGCCAGACAGATATCTGCGCACGTCGTTTCCGTATCCGAAAATTACGCGCTTTAACTCCTCAGTATATTGCATTATTTTTCCGCCTGCTCGCTCAGAATAAACATATCATAGATGACCTTAATTGCCTTTTCAAAATCCTTTTCGTTGATGCCGACGATAATGTTAAGCTCGCTCGACCCCTGGTCTATCATACGGATATTTATATCCGCGTGGGAGAGCGCCGCGAAAACTCTTGTCGCGGTACCCTTTGCGGAGCGCATTCCGCGTCCTACGACAGCAATCAGCGCAAGCCCGTCGATTATCTCGAAATGGTCGGGCTTAACCACCTCGACAAGCCTTTCGGTGAGCTTTTCGCTCTGATGCTCCAGCTCGTGGGAATTTACCACAACGCTCACAGTATCTATTCCCGTCGGCATATGCTCGGGGAATATTCCGTGATTTTCAAGCACCTGCAAAAGGCGGCGCATAAATCCCTTGTGGGAATTCATTCTGTCCTTTTCGATGGATATTACCGAAAATTCCTTTTTGCCGGCGATACCAGTTATAAGATACTTCGAGGCAGGCTCAGTGCCGGTGGGGACAATCAGTGTACCCGCGTCCTGAGGTGAATTGGTGTTTTTGATGTTGATTGGAATATTGGCGCTTCTTACGGGGAATATAGAGTCCTCATGAAGAACACCCGCGCCCATGTAGGACAGCTCACGCAGCTCTGAGTAGGTTATAACGCTGATGACCTCGGGGTTTGCGACTATTCTTGGGTCGGCAACCAGAAAGCCGCTTACATCAGTCCAGTTCTCATAAAGCGACGCTTTTACCGCCTTTGCCACAACCGAACCCGTAAAATCGCTTCCGCCGCGCGAGAACGTCTTTATGCTGCCATCGGGCATAGCTCCGTAGAACCCCGGTATAACGGCACGGGGGGTGCGGTCTAAAATCGCCCCAAGACAGGCGTTGGTAATATCTCCGTCGAAATTTCCCTTGTTGTCAAAGAAAATGCCCTTAGCCGCGTCCACAAAGGTAAAGCCGAGATATTTCGCAAGAATGATACCATTAAGGTATTCACCTCGGCTCGCAGCATAATCCCGCCCAGCGCAGGAGGCAAAATTCCGTCCTATTTTAACAAATTCATCTTCAAGCGACAAATCTATTCCAAGCTCGCTAATTATTCCGTTAAAACGCTCTCTTACAGGCGCGAAGGATTTCGCAAAATCCGCTCCGCCCGCTACCTCGTCATAGCAGTGGTACAGCATATCCGTGACCTTTGTATCGTCACCGAAACGTTTTCCGGGAGCCGACGGAATAACATAACATCTTTCCTCATCTGCTTTTATTATATCCGCAACCTTTTTAAACTGCTTTGCGTCGGCGAGTGAGCTTCCGCCGAATTTAACTACTTTGCTCATAAAAATAATCCTTCCTTAAGCATATATATCTATATTATACTATAAAACGAATAAAAATGCAATAGGTTTACTCAAAAAAAGCGCTTCAGTGCCGCTTCGGAGGGGGGACGGCAAAAAAACCATCTTTTCGTCAAATATTGACAACCACACAGTTTCATGATATAATTAAAGAGCCGGCACTCCGGACGTTTTACGGAAGGAGGTGTTTGGATTGGATATACTGTTAGCACTGTTAATATCCGTCGAAGCAGGTTTGCTCGTTGAGCTTATCTGCAAGTGGCTTGACGGTAACGACCGGTAACAGCACAGCAAATACCTAAAAAAGTCCCCCGAGCCTAAGACCCTCGGGGGACAATCTTGTGATTGGAATGAAATCACTGTTAGCACTTTCTATTTCCGTAATTATTATAGCATATCAAAAATGATTTGTCAAGTGTTCACTTTAAGAAAACGCGAAAAATCCCCCCTGCGCGACTGCACAGAGGGGACAATTATTCAGTTAAACCGTTAAGCAATTCTAAGCGGCTCGAAATAATCCGTAAGGATTAGCCGAGGAGCTGGAGAATGCTCTGGGGCTGCTGATTTGCCTGAGCCAGCATGGACTGAGCAGCCTGCTGCAGGATGTTGTACTTGGTGTAGTTCATCATCTCAGAAGCCATATCAGTATCACGGATAGAGCTTTCTGCTTCAGTCAGGTTCTCAGAAGTGGTGGTCAGGTTGGTGATCTTGTGCTCAAGTCTGTTCTGGATAGAACCGAATGTAGCACGAACCATAGAGGTCTTGTTGATAGCCTTATCGATCTGGTCGATAGCGTAGTTAGCGTCCTTAGCGGTAGCAAGGGACAGGTTCTCGGTGTTCAGACCCTCAGCACGAGCGGACAGGTTCAGGTTAGCTTCGAGCTTGCCCATATCAGCTGTTCCATCAGTGTTGTACTTGAAGGAGAAGTTAACAGCGTCCTTGGTTCTGGAACCGGTCTGGAGAGTGATGTTGCTGGTGTAGGTCATTCTCGCAGTGGAGTTATCAAAAGCGTCTGCCTTTGTAACACCGGTATCGTTGAGCTGCTTCTTAAGCTCTTCGATCTTTGCGTTAATAGCGGAAAGATCGGGCTCACCAGCAGTCATAGAAACGTCGGGAAGATCAGCGGGATCAGCAGCTGCATATGCGTCCATTGTAATACCAAGAGAGAAGTCAACAGCGCCAGCGGTTGTGTAAGCGCCTTCCTGGATGAGATCACCAAGGGTGATTTCAGCAACGGTTGTATTTGCAGCAATACCGCCCTGAGCAGCAGCGTTCTTTATTGAAATCTTACCACCGGCAAAAGTTATGTTATAAGTTGCACCACTTGCACCGGTAACAGCTGCAGTCTTAACCGTAGGAGCTACAGGGTTACCATTAGGAGTAGCAGTAGCATTTACGGTCATATCGATGGTAATATCCTTCAGATCGTCCATAACGGTCTTCCAGTCGTTGTTCATGTCAGCGTCTGTTACAGCAGCAAAGCCAACCTTATCAACGGAAGCTGTGGGCATCTTGAACTTGCCTGCAAGCTCCTTCATGGAGTCGTCAGTCAGACCAGTGTTCTTGGGAGCATAGGTCTTGCCTGCGGGGTTAGCGAAGTTCAGTGTAACGGTATCGCCAACCTTCAGATCGCTTGCATCAAAAATAGCGTTTGCAATTTCATTGCCTGCGCTGGTGGAAACAGTGAAGCCGCCCTTACCTGTGCCGGTACCCTTTGCAGCTTCAGCAACAGTGATCTTGCTCAGATCAATCTTTGCGTCGTCAATCAGGTTGCCCTTCTTGTCGTCGTCCATTGCTACGTCCTTATCGGTGGTGTCAAGACCGTCACCATCGTAAGCCTTAGCGCTGGTAGCCTTCCAAGCGGTGCCGTCCCATGTAAAGGTGATGTCAACGTCCTTAACATCTTCGCCAAGACCGAGGTCCTTCCAGAGCTGCTCAGCATTTGCAGCATTGAAGCCGTTATCGTCAACGGAATCCCACTTGCCGGCGTTAGCGCCGATATCCTCGGGCTTGGAAGCCTCAAGCTCAGCGATCTGATCCTCAAGAGCCTTCTTAGCCGCAGCAATCTGGTCAGCCTTGTTAGCGTAGTTGAACTCGCCGTCAACCTGCTTCAGACCGTCAGCCATCTCGCCGCCGTTGAGTACGATAGTGCCGTTGAAGTCTGTATCAGCGATCTGATTCAGCTCGTCGTTCAGCTGATCAAACTCGAGCTGGATAGCAGCACGGTCGGTAGCGTTATCGTAAGTGCCGTTAGCGGACTCGGTAGCCAGCTCCTTCATTCTCTGCAGAATGGAGTGAGTTTCCTGAGCAGCACCCTCAAATGTCTGGATCATGTTGATGCCGTCCTGAGAGTTGCGAACTGCCTGGTTCAGACCGCGAATCTGGCTTCTCATCTTCTCGGAAATAGCCAGACCTGCAGCGTCGTCGCCTGCACGGTTGATTCTGTAACCGCTGGAGAGCTTCTCCGAAGCCTTCTTCATGCCCGCTACGTTAGCGTTCAGTCTGTTGTACGCGTTCAGCGCGTTCATGTTGTGTTGTACTTGTGGGGTTTACATAAAAGATACAAAGTTTGCATTTAAATCAATGTCGTTTTGACATTAGGCGCGTGATTTTTGCAACTAATGTATGTAATAAATTTACAGCTCTTCTATAAAAATAAATTTCTGTTTTAATAAGTAATTTACAAATTAATACAAATATAACAAAATAATTAAGAAATTTATATTTTTTATATTTAATTAGTACATGCCAATTAAATTAGTTAAAATTTACACAATCAATTGATGTCAAAGCAAAACAAAACTTGTGATAGAATATAATAAAAATTTTTGCAATTTTGGAGGCTTTATGTTTTACAGACAACCAAGATATTTTGGTAATTTCAGGTGCATTGGCGGCACTTGTACAAATTCCTGCTGTATAGGCTGGAGGATAGATTGGACTGACG
>CAJTMU010000109.1 GCA_910577365.1 uncultured Oscillospiraceae bacterium
TAAAGGTAGGCGATCGGGTAAGGAAAGGGCAGGTCTTAGGGATCATCGAGGCCATGAAGCTGATGAACGAGATAAACAGCGAGTTCGGCGGCAGAGTTGCAGAGATATATGTCAACAACGGCGACGCGGTAGAGTTCGGGCAGAAGATTATGAGAATTGAATAAAAAGGAGACAGCATGACTTTAAATCTTGAACAAATAAAAGAAATAATCCCCCACCGCGACCCGTTTCTTCTTATCGACGAGGTAACCGAGCTTGATCCGGGGGTAAGCGTGACCGCGAAAAAGTATCTTAAGCCCGACGAGTACTGGTTCAAGGGGCATTTTCCCGAACAGCCCGTAACTCCGGGTGTGCTTATGATTGAAATGCTGGCGCAGGCGGGAGCGGTGTGTGCTTTGTGCCTGCCCGAAAACAAGGGCAAGATTGCGTTTTTCGCGGGTATAGACAAGGCTCGCTTCCGCGGTCAGGTACTTCCTGGGGATACTCTGGAACTTCATGTGGAGATGACGGGCAAAAAAGGTCCGATAGGCTTTGGCAAGGCGACTGCGACGGTAAACGGCAAAAAGGTGGTCACCGCCGAAATATCATTCGCGATAAGCGATTAAAGTTCGCGGCGCGGAGGCTCGGCGCTGCGGCAGACCGACTCCGTATCAACTGTGTGGAGTTTTTTAACAAAATGTTTAATAAAATACTTATAGCCAACCGCGGCGAGATCGCCATAAGGATAATGCGCGCCTGCCGTGAGCTTGGTATAAAGACCGTTGCGGTGTATTCCACGGCGGATAAGTCCGCGCTTCACGCTCAGATAGCGGACGAGGCGGTTTGTATAGGGCCTGCGGCAAGCAAGGACAGTTATCTGAACACAAAGGCGATCATCGCCGCTTGTGAGATAACCCATGCCGAAGCTATTCACCCCGGGTTCGGCTTTCTGTCCGAAAACGCGGATTTCGCGCGGCTCTGTGAAAAGTGCGGGATTACATTTATAGGTCCTCCGCCCGAGGTAATGGACGCGATGGGGGATAAAGCCAACGCCAAGCGCACGATGATGTCCGCAGGCGTTCCCGTTGTGCCAGGATCGGACGGTGCGGTAAAAACGCTTGACGACGCGAGGAATATATGCGGTGAAATAGGTTACCCCGTAATGGTAAAAGCCAGCGCGGGCGGCGGCGGGCGCGGCATACGCCTTGTCAATTCCGAGGAGGAGCTGGAAAACGGTTATATCGCCGCTCAGCAGGAGGCGCTTCAGTTTTTCGGTAACGACGAGGTCTACATCGAAAAGTTTATCCAAAATCCCCGTCATATTGAGATACAGCTGTTGGCGGACAATTATGGGAATGTGGTTCACCTTGGCGAGAGGGACTGCTCTCTTCAGCGGCGCAATCAGAAGCTGCTGGAGGAAAGCCCCAGCCCAATCATGACCGAGGAGCTTCGAGCGAGAATGGGCGAGGCTGCGGTAAATGCCGCCAAGGTTAGCGGCTACCGCAACGCGGGCACGATAGAATTCCTTGTGGAAAACGATAATTTCTATTTCATGGAGATGAATACCCGTATTCAGGTGGAACACCCCGTGACCGAGCTTGTTACGGGAATAGATCTTGTAAAGGCGCAGATAAGGATAGCGGCGGGGGAGAAGCTCTGGTTCGGTCAAGAGGACGTGAACATCACGGGACACGCAATAGAGTGCCGTATAAACGCGGAGGATCCGCGGCATAATTTCCGTCCGTCGCCGGGCGTTATCAAGGCGATACACGTTCCCGGCGGATTTAACGTGCGCATTGACAGCGCGGTATACGCGGGATACGAGGTCACTCCCTATTACGACAGCATGATAGCCAAAATGCTTGTAAAAGCGCCCACAAGAGCGGAAGCGATAATGAAAATGCGCGTGGCGCTTGCGGAATTCATTATTGAGGGCGTGGAGACCAACGTTGATTTCCAGCTCGCGCTGCTCAAGGACGAGGACTTTGAAAAGGGCGAGTTCGACATAGGCTTTCTTAACAGAAAAAATGTGATGGGAGATTGAAATGGCGTTAGAGGATTTATTTAAGGTCGTTAAGGACAGGTTTACGGACGTTACCCAGTCCGTAACGGCGCAGTCCGCGGTGCAGAAAGATATGGAGATACCCGAGGACCTGCTTTTCAAGTGCCCCCGCTGCGGAAACGTTATGTATAACGAGGAATTCTGCCGCGCAATGAAAGTATGCACAAAATGCGGCTATCACGCGCGCCTGACATGGAAAGAGCGTCTGGAGCTTACCGCGGACAAAGGCAGTTTCAGGGAGCTGGACGAAAATCTGCGTTCGCTCAACCCGATAGGCTTTCCCCGCTATGAGGATAAAATAAAATTAATGCAGGAGCAGTGCGGAATGAACGACGCCATCAAGACGGGTGAGTGCACTATCCGCGGATATCGCTGTGTTATCGGGATAATGGACAGCCACTTTTTTATGGCGAGCATGGGCAGCGTCGTGGGGGAAAAGATAACCCGCGCCTTTGAGTACGCCATCGAGAGAAAGCTTCCCGTGGTTATGTTCTGCGCCTCAGGCGGAGCACGTATGCAGGAGGGTATAATCTCCCTTATGCAGATGGCTAAGACAAGCGGAGCGGTAAAGCGCCACAGCGACGCGGGCGGGCTTTATATCTCCGTGCTTACCGACCCTACTACGGGCGGGGTTACCGCTTCCTTTGCAAGCTTAGGGGACGTTATAATCGCCGAGCCGAGGGTACTTATCGGTTTCGCAGGACGGCGCGTTATTCAGGATACCATACGCCAGCGGCTGCCCGATGATTTTCAATCGGCGGAATTTCAGCTTGAATGCGGCTTCGCGGATATGATAGTGGAGCGCGGAATGATGAGAAAGAGGGTATCCAACATACTTAAGCTCCATGGCTTTCCGAAGGAGGTGGCGGGGAAATGAGCAAGCTGACAGCCTGCGAAAAGCTGGAAATAATCCGTCACAAGAACCGCCCAACCGTCAACGACTATATTCCCGCGCTGTTTACAAGGTTTATGGAGTTCCACGGGGACAGGCTTTTCGGAGATGACGCCGCTATAATCGGCGGCATAGGATATCTCAGTGATACTCCCGTTACGGTGCTGGCGCAGGTAAAGGGGCGTAATCTTGAGGAAAACAAGCAGACAAATTTCTCCATGCCTCACCCCGAGGGATATCGTAAGGCTCTGCGGCTGGCGCGGCAGGCTGAGAAATTTCGCCGTCCCGTAATCTGCTTTGTGGACACGCCCGGAGCTTTCTGCGGCATAGAAGCGGAGAAGCGCGGACAGGGAGAAGCTATCGCCCGCAATATCGCGGAATTTATGACACTGAAAACACCCGTTATTTCGGTCGTTCTGGGAGAGGGCGGCAGCGGGGGAGCGCTGGCGCTGGCGGTGTGCGACGAGCTTGCCATGCTGGAGAACGCTTTGTACAGCGTGATTTCCCCCCGCGGCGCGGCTTCGATTCTCTGGAAGGACGCGACAAAGGAAAAGGAAGCCTGCGAGATACTTAAAATAACCGCGGAGGATCTTACCGATTTCGGCGTATGCGACAGGATAATCAACGAGCCGGAGGGCGGTGCTCACATGAATAAAGAGCAGACCGCGGACAATATTTATGAATACCTCGTCGATGCGGTACATCGTCTGAATATGACAAATACCGACGTACTTTTGGAGCGCAGATACGGCAAGTTCAGAAAAATTGGTATGTTTACCGAATAAATTTGTGCAAAATAACTGTATTTTTTTGCATAAGAGGTATTGATTATTTTAAAAGTATAGTTTATAATATATCATGATAGTGTTGCGAAAGCGGCAAATAAATTGGAGGTTTATTAGTATGGATATTTTAGAGAAGGTTAAGAAGCTGATTTCTGAGCAGCTCGATGTTGAGGAGGCTAACATTCAGGAAACATCTTCAATTGCGGACGATCTGGGTGCGGATTCTCTTGACGTTGTTGATTTGGTAATGGCTATCGAGGACGAATTCAGCATTGAAATCCCCGAGGATCAGGTTGAGAACATTAAGACCGTCGGCGATATCGTCAAGTACATCGAGGACAATCAATAAAATCAAAGCTGCCCGATTTGCTTCGCAGGTCGGGCGCTTTTGCGGTTCTTTTTTAAAGAATGCTTTATAAGGTCTTTGGTGACTTTTGACAAAAACAATTATGTGAATTTTGTTAATTTAATTTTATAAATTTTAATAAAACTGTTGAAAATCACCAAAAAATGTGATATAATAAAAATGGATTAAGTTTTGATTTGGCTCTGTTAAATTTTGGCATAGCTTTGCCAAATATCACAGACGTTCGTTAAAGCAAGCGTTTTTAATAGAGTGTTTGCTTTAACGAACGGATTTGCGGCATAACAGCGCTTGATTTAGCTCGTATTTCAGCTTGAAGAAAGGTTGTGCGGTCAATGAAGATTATAATTACGATTCTTGCTATAGCGCTAATTCTGGTTGCGGTCGCTTTGCTTTTTTCGATCAGGCGTATAAGGGAGTTGGAAATAGGATTCAAAAAAGCTGACCATACCGATAAAATGACTGGACTTCTGAATCGAGATGGTTTTATGGAGCAAGGGGAGCTTGCCCTCAAAGCCGCTCAAAGCAGAGGCGAACCCATGTTTTTAATAGTGTTTGATGTGGAGGAGCTTGGACGCATTAATACATTTTTCGGCACTGATGTGGGCGATGAGGTGGTAAAGGCTTTTGCCTTTGCTGCTAAAGCTGCTGTCATAAAAGGCGGAATTTCGGGACGCGTAAATACGGACGATTTTGCGGTTCTTGTTCCATGCTCCGGAAACGCGGAGGCGGATGAGGTTACCAACGTGTTCATGGATGCGGTTATGAGCTGCTTTGATAATGATACGCTTCGGGAAAATGTGAATTTTTTTGCGGGAGTGTGCGAATTTGACGGACACGATGATATATACACTATGTACAACAAGGCTTCGCTTTGTCTTTTTGCCAAGGAAAGTGACAGGAGAGTAAGCTTTTTCACCCGTGAAATGGAAGACAGCATGGTGGAGAAAGAGCTGCTTCGCTCCGAGATGCTTGCGGCTTTGGAAACAGGTCAGTTTGAGCTGTATTATCAGCCGAAAATCTCCTTTAAAACAGGTGAGATACGCGGTTTGGAGGCGCTTATACGCTGGCACCACCCAACAAAGGGATTTGTTCCGCCGAGTGAATTTATTCCACTTGCTGAGAAATCGGGTATTATCACAAAAATCGACGAGTGGGGACTTTTCACTGCATGCCGCCAAAGCAAGACCTGGCAGGACAATGGAATGCGTCCCGTAAAGATATCCGTGAATATGTCCCAGTCGCAGTTTTACCGCACCGACGTTTACTCGACTATCTCCGCGGCTCTTGCCGAAACCAGACTTGACCCGAAGTGGCTTGAGGTGGAGGTAACCGAAACAATGGCGATGCAGGATATTGACCGTACGATAAGCGTTCTTAATAAGCTGCGTGAGCTGGGGGTCAGTGTTTCTATGGATGACTTTGGCAGCGGGTATTCTTCGCTGTCCTCTCTGAAAACAATTCCGCTTGATATTCTCAAAATTGACCGCAGCTTGGTGTGCGACCTTGACGAGAATAAGGTGTCAAAGCAGATAACAAATGCCATTGTGGAGCTTGGAAAGGCAATGGAGCTGGTAGTGCTGGCGGAGGGCGTTGAAACACGCGGTCAGATTGACTTCCTGACAGAGATCGGATGTGATCTTGCGCAGGGATATTTTTACAGCAAACCACGTCCCGCAAAGGACATAGAATCGCTGCTGATGCCTCTTATCAGTTAGTCGGCGGCGAAGTGACAGTTTTTAACCATCTACGGACAACCGGAGGCTTTTCGGTTGTCCGTTCATTTTGTATATAAAATTAATATAACACAATGTTGACTCAAGAAAATTCTTTCGAGAACTTAACGCAGTTTGCTCCGTGAAGCGGAGTAAACAATGGCGTGCGGGTTGAGAAGTGTAAAAAATCAAATTTAAATTAATTATTCTTAATCAACACATTTTATACAGACTGCAACAAACGAAAGTTTTTCGGTTTTTCTTTTTTTGTTATTGAAGGGTATATACTTACCAAAATGTTATTAGCTTATTCCAAGTTTTTTAACAGAAATTATGAAAAACCACTTGCAAAATTTACAAAAATATTGTACAATATATTGTGTAGACAGTAGGGGCAAAATACCCATACTAAACTGTAATAATTTTATTTACGAAAGGAAATAAAAACTATGAGCAAGCTTAACAAGAAAAATGTGGAAGACCTGTCCGTAAAGGGCAAAAAGGTGCTGGTGCGCGTTGATTTCAACGTTCCTCTTAAGGACGGAAAAATTACTAACGACAACAGAATTACCGCGGCTCTGCCCACCATCAATAAGCTGACAGAGAACGGCGCAAAGGTAGTACTTTGCTCTCACCTCGGCAAGCCCAAGAATGGTCCTGAGGCCAAGTTTTCGCTTAAGCCCGCAGCGGACAGACTCGCCGAGCTGGTTTCCGCTAAGGTAACCTTTGCTCCCGATGACAACGTTGTCGGTGACAGCGCAAAGGCGGCGGTAGCGGCTATGAATGAGGGAGAAATTGTAGTTCTTGAAAACACTCGTTTCCGCGGCGCGGACGAGACTAAGAACGGAGAAGGCTTCTCCAAAGAGCTTGCCGAACTGGTAGATGGCGAGGTTTTCGTTATGGACGCTTTTGGTTCGTCCCACAGAGCGCATGCTTCCACGGTGGGAGTAACCAAGTTTGTTAAGGAAACCGCGGTTGGCTACCTTATGAACAAGGAAATTGAGTTCCTCGGAAACGCAGTTGAGTCTCCTGTTCGTCATTTAGTGGCGGTGCTCGGCGGTGCAAAGGTTGCGGATAAGCTGAATGTTATATCCAATCTGCTTGAAAAGTGCGATACGCTTATCATCGGCGGCGGAATGGCTTATACATTCCTTAAGGCTAAGGGCTATGAGGTGGGTACTTCTCTTGTTGACAATGAGAAGATTGATTACTGCAAGGA
>CAJTMU010000110.1 GCA_910577365.1 uncultured Oscillospiraceae bacterium
TGCTTTTGTGTTGCGGGGGAATTATCATAACCGTTCGACAGCTTTTCTACTCCCTCGCGCGTTCCCATATATTTTATGAGATTTCCTGTGTTCTTGGATTTGGAATTTTTGATGTATCGGCTTGTGCAAATAAGTTTTGGCATTATTCGTCCTCCGAATGTTGAAATTCCATTGCCTCTTCAAATGTGATGATCCCGTTATTTTCTGCCACATCTTTTGAACACATCTCACGCAACGCAGTGATTGTTTCATCGTTTACTCCGTTGTAGTAAGCCACAATATTATTTGAGATAGCTTGTTCCACAGCCAGCTTATAGATAACAGAAGAAATGTTTTTCTCCACGCTTTCGATTTCATTTTTTATCGTCTGTGCGAGCAGCGGCGCTAGAAAATCTATGCTTTTCTTTTGCCGCAAGTATGCGATATAAAATTCCGCGGCTTGACGAATGAAGTCTGCCATTGAGGTTGCGTTCGCCTCACTCATCATATTTTGTATTTCTGATTTAAGTTCGGAATCAAATCTGATCGCTGTCTTCTCCATTTTGTTCCTTTCCCAAGAGACCGCCCTTTGACGGGCATCTTTTTTCTTCAAAATACTCCTAACGGTCGGCTCTGCCATCCGATGTGATCTGCGAAGGGGCGGCTTGCCGACCCCTCGCTTTGTCCTGCTTTCAAATAATATCTGCCATTTTTGCACTCAAATACCGCCAAACGGCTCGCCTGTTAGACATCAGCCAAAGCATCTCACCCCGCTTTTTTCGATGACAACAACGGCTAAGCCACACATAGAGCTTAGCCGTTTTCACTTTCATATCGCTATTAAGGTATCAATAAAACACCCAAATTACTCGGGTTTCCTTTTTCTGTTTTTCAAGAAAATTGATCCGACAACAGTCACAAGAGAGCAATAAAACATGATTTTCCAAGGTGCCCTTGTCTCACCTGTTTTCGGATTCACTTCCTTTGAAGCACTGTCATTGGAGCTATCGGAAGGCGGAGTTTTATCGCTGTTATCCGGTGGGATGGGATCACGAGTTTCGCTGTTGTCCGGATGGTTATCGCCATTGAACGGTTTTTCATCAATCACAATAAGATAATCCGAAGCGTGTGTAAATGTCAATTCAGCTATGCCGTCAGATGATATTTCACTTTCACAAATATATTCCAGATCATCGTTATAATAATACAGCACCGCATAAAGTCCTGCATTATCCTTGCCAAGATTAATCGATAGAACCGCTGTAAAACCAAATTCTCCGCTATGTGAAAGGCTTATTTGAATAAAGCGCTGCTCTTTTGTGACATTGTTTATTATTTCCAGAGGAATGTTTTCGGTATCGGCATTTACCGAAAAGTCGATATCAGATATTGTCCCAGCAGTAATACTTTTTCCGTTTACGCTCCATAAAATGCCGTTGCCAATTTCGAATACAATTGTTATATCTTTGCCCTTGATAACGGCAAAGACATCTTTGGGAACAGTGGTAGTGCCGTTCATATCAACGGTTATGGCGCTGCCTTCATCAGAGTTTTCGACCTCCGTTTTTATTGCGTCCCATCCATTCTTGCCGTAATCATCTTTTAAGAAAGGCATATCATAATCGGGAAATATCGGGATATCGGGTTCATTCGGTTCATTCGGTTCATTCGGTTCATTCGGCTCGCTTGGAATATTGGGTATTCCCGGACGTACGGGCGGATTCGGACGATCGGGTTCGCCGCTTTCGAGAGCCGGAATTGTTTCTGTTTTCATAACAAATCCGCAGACTGTACATGAGAATACACGCTCTCCGCATGAATTGTATGTCGGTTTGATCGTAACAAATCCGCCGTCGGAAATATGTTTGCCGAAATTATGTCTTTCGCCGCATTCGCAGTTCTGCCAGTGCCCCGACACGTCGCTTTTCCATTCAACTTCAACATTATGTCCGAGAGGGGCAAGCGTTTCCTCGCTTATCAGATATCCGCAGACGGTACAGCGGTATTCCTTTTTGCCCTCCGAATCATAATTCGGCTCAAGCGTTACGGTTCCGTTATCGGGAGTATGAAGAATTCCCATAATCAATCCGCATTTACATTTTTGATAATGATATTTTTCATAGTTATAATTGGGGTTATCGGTGATAAAATCACCCTCGGGCGCGTGAGCTTCATAGCTGTCAGGCTTTATTTTTCCGCAGTCCGAGCATTTCAGACAATGCCGCTCTCCCGTATCGTCGGGCGTAATAACATAATCGTGTTCTATTGTTTCGGTCTTTGTAGCTCCGCATACGGTACAGGTATAGGTTTTCACGTCATCTTCTTCCACGCCGTCGTCCCACTCGTGCAAAAATCCCATTTCCATTCCGCATTTGCATTCTTGATAATGATATTCCTGATAATTGTAGCCGGGTTTATCTGTAATAAAATCTCCCTGAGGCGCGTGAGCCTCCGAGCTGTCTTCTTTTACATGACCGCAGGCGTCGCACTTTTGATAATGAATACTGCCGTCGGGAACATAAATATAATCATGCGGCAAAGGCTCTGTACCGGAGAACAGCTTTGCACTGGCAGGGAAAACGGTAAGCGTCATTTTTTTTCTGACGTCATTATCGTTCAGACCTTCGGGAAACGTGATTTTTAATTCCGTATCGGGGAATGCGTTCGGGTCGATCGTAACAAAGCCATCAGTGAAGCCGTCAAAGCAAACTTCCTTAAGCTTAGCCATATTTTTAAATGTCCCGCCGTAAATCTCTTTAACGGTTTTTGGTATAGTAACTTTTTCAATTATGCTGTTGGTAAAGTCATATATTGATATGACATCTTCACCTTCTATCGTTTCGGGAATTACAACCTTGGTTCTGTCGCTGATATAACATTTTGTTATCTGTATTCCGCCGTTTTCAAGCTTTCTATATTCAAAATCACTCTTTTGACCGCAAATAACGCATTCACCCATGCTATTTCTTTTGTGGGTGTGCCCGTTTTCCGCCACACTATCTCTAACGCTTTCTTCAACGAAAACCACAGGAATTCCGTTTACCGTATCGTGTATCTCCACCTCGGTTTTTTCATTGCCGAGAGTGATATCTGTAATCGTCATTTCGCCGTTTTCTATTTTATATGGGAGCCGCGTTGCAGTGTTCGGTATACTTGCGTTGGTGAGATCCAACTTATAGGGATAAAAAACGGTTTCAAGAGAATTACAACCATCAAACGGATCCCTTTCGACAGAAGCAACATTTTTAGGTATAAATATCGCTTTAAGACCTGAACATTGACGAAAACACCATTGCTTTATTACAGTCACGTTGTCCGGAATGATCATTTCTTCTAAAGATAAACATCCGGTAAACGCCCCAGTGCCTATCTCGGAAACGCTTTCGGGCAGATTGATTTTTTTCAGCTGTTTACAGGCGTTAAATGCATAACTGCCTATTATGCCTACCTCGCCCTTTATATTGACTGTTTCCAAAGCATCGCAATAGTAAAACATACTGGGAGTTATTCTATCGTTATATAATGTTACTTCTTTTAAACCCCTGCACTCATAAAATATAGCACCGTTTAATTCTTTGGTATCAAAATCGTATTTTAATTTTACGTTCTCGGGTATAATTATTTTACTCAAACCGTCGCATTTTGTAAAAGCGTAGCTATCTATTGTAACAACGCTGTCGGGAATAATAATATCCGTTAAACCGCCGCATTTTTCAAATGCCCATCCTCCAATATAGGTTAAATTATCGGGAAGCATTATTGAATTTAATTTTCCGCAATTTGCAAACGCACGATAGTTTATAGCTGTTACGCTTTTCGGTATCTCCACACTCTCCAAATTTTTACAGGTGTGAAAAACACTGTCGCCGATATTTGTTACTCCGTTTTCTATAATAACGCTTTTGATTTCCTCGTTGCAATGAAAAGGAGAGTCAACATCGTCTGTCCAACCGTCGGATTTATAATTATACATTTCACCTGTTCCGCTTATAGTAAGTGTCCCATCATCATTAAGCGTATAGGTTATGTTTTCTCCGATTTTGTTGTCTGATGTTTCGGAAGTTGTGATTATTCCGTTGTTGCTACCCGCAGCACGGTTATTATCCAAAACGCTTTCGCCGTTTACAGCGTTTTTCGTTTCTTTCGCGTACTCCGTGAACCCTGTCGAACTGCTTAAAAGCGTATCGCCGTCAATCCGACAGTCGTTAATAATTTCGGCGGCATAAACCGCAGCCGGAAAGTCAAGCTGCGTTAACAGTATGGCAAACGCCGTCAGAAAAGAAATAATTTTTTTAACCATAAAATTCTCCTTGCAAATATAAAATAGCTGTATTTTACATTATACATTATGTGGCAGGTATACGCAATATTTTTGGCATAAACGTCAAATTTTAGGCAAGAACGTCAAGCTGTCATTATTTTTGTGATTTGAAAAATCCGAAAAAGTATGCTATAATAGAGAAAAGGCGGTGAGCGTATGAAAATAGCGTTAGTAGATGACGAGAAGCTATATGCGGACAAGATAGATGATATCTGCCGTGGATTTTTTGGAGAAAACGGCGCGGAGGCGGAAATATACGCGTTTTCGGACGGGGAGAGCTTTCTCGGCTCTCTCAATGAACGCGGATACGACATTGTTTTTATGGATATTTTCATGAACGGAATGGACGGTGTTTCGGCGGCGAAAAAGCTCCGCGAAAACAACGGTGCTTGTCTGCTGATCTTCCTGACCTCCTGCGGAGAGCGTATGCCGGAAGCGTTCTCCTGCCACGCGTTCGAGTACATCATCAAGCCTTTTACGCCGGAGCGCGTTGGGAACGTTTTGAGGGACGCGTTTGCTCTGCTGCCAAAGCATAATTATATCGAGATTTATAGTGAAAGACGAACTGTCCGCGTGCCGTTTGAAAATATCGTTTCGGTCATGTCCGACGCGCACTATCTTGATATTGCGCTTTCGAACGGCACGGAGCTGCGCAGCCGCATGACTATGCCGCAGTTTATGGAGCAAACCAACGGAGACGCGCGGTTTATTCCCATAAACAAGGGAATTACCGTAAACGCCGATTATATTACCGATTTTGAAAACAACTGCTGTATACTCGAAAACAGTGCGCGGCTTCCCATACGGGTACGCGACCGACTTAAAATCGAGCAGGCGGCGCGGGACTACAATTTCGCCAAAATACGTGGCGTTCAAAGAAGCGGAAAGGGGTGAGCGTATGACAGTAAATGTACTTGATTGGATTTCCGAGATGCCGCAGTTTTTTATTCTGATCCCCACGGTGCTCTCCTGTTACTATCCCGTAAAAAATCATATGAAATACTCTTTGCAGAAAACGGCAGCTCTTTGCGCATGCGTTATAATTCCGTTTGCGGTCTTAGGCTCGCTGGCGACGTCGTCGCTTAAAATCGACGCAAACATAATACTTGTTCCTTTTATTATAATATCTTTTTTTCTGTACCGCCTTACGTTAACGGCCGATTTTCCGAGAGCGCTTGCCGTTTATGTGGGGGTCTGCGCGGCGCAGAGTTTTCCCGCGCAGCTTGCCATTGCTTTTGACGCCCGCCTTCACCCGTCATCCGGCGCAGCCGATTTTTCGACGGAAGCACAGCTGTTTCAGCTTGGTCTTTCCTGCCTTATGGCGCTGCTTGCCTTTTACCCCTCCTGCAAGTATGCTTCTAAAATGCTGGATAGACTTGATTCGGCAAAAATCTGGTACTCAGTCAGCGCACTGTCGTCTATATTCTTTTTGTTCAATATATTGGCTGCTCCTATTTCATACGAAAATATCCTTGTGGGACGAATGTACTATTTGTTTCCGCTGTTTGAATGCTTAATGATGACGGTGCTTATAATAATCTATGTGTTTTTTTATCATGGAGCAATTGTACTGTTGGAGCGCACGGAGCTTGAAAAGCGCTCGCAGCTGCTTGAAATGCAGTCGCACCAATACCGAGAATTACAGGAGTATATGAAGCAATCACAAAGGTTAAGGCACGATTTTCGGCAATCTGTACATATTTTATCGGCGCTTGCCGAAAAGAACGATATCGACGGCGTACGGGCACACCTTTCCGAGTATGAACAGCGGATTAACAAAAGTGTCCCCCCGAGCTACTGCGCAAACACCGCGCTAAACGCGCTGTTCGGGCATTATCATGAATTGGCGGAAGCCGATGGAATAAGAACGGAATGGAAAATAGAGCTTCCAGAACCCCTTACGTTTTCCGAATTGGACATGGCGGCACTTTTCGGAAATATTATGGAAAACGCGATACAAGCCTGTATCGGGCTGCCCGAGGGTAAACGTTATTTTAATCTGACAACAGAGATACGTCACGGAAACAGTCTGTATGTGGTCTCCACCAACGGTTTTGACGGAAACGCTCTGAAAAGCGGTGACGGCGCATACCGCTCTACCAAGCACGGGGGACAGGGTACGGGACTTGCTTCTATCGCCGCCGTCGCCGAAAAATACGGCGGCTCGACACGTGTGTACAACAGCGGTACGGAGTTTTTCGTCGATGTGGTTTTGAAGATATAGCTGCAGTGTTTTTTTGCCGGTTGTATTCTTTGTTTACAGCGGCTCAAATTTTGACTTGACTTTTGCTCCCTTTCTATGCTATAATTACATTAAATTTAACAGTTACTTTTTGGCGGTCGCGGAAAAATGACCACATACCTGACCATAGACAGCTCAGGAGCACATGGAAACAACGGATACAAGACCGCCAAAGAGGATTTGCTGTGGAGCGGAAACGGCTATAAAAAGGCATTCGCGGCGGAGAGGAGTTTTACAGCTCTCTTTGGGATGTGGATGTCGCGTGTTCGAGTCACGTCA
>CAJTMU010000111.1 GCA_910577365.1 uncultured Oscillospiraceae bacterium
TGTGCTTATTGTGGGAAGTTACGACGAGCAGTGGAACGCGGATGCAATGAATGCGGCATGGGGCGGCGTCTATGATACCAATCAGATTGTGATGAGCCTCAGCCCGGGCCACAAGACCACCAAGAACATCAAGGCAAAAGGCGAGTTTACCGTCAGCTTCGCGGACGCTGCGAACGTGGTCGCGGCGGACTATGTGGGAATGGAGTCCGCTAATAATGTTCCCAACAAGCTTGAAAAGGCGGGCTGGCATGCGGTGAAGAGCGAAAAAGTGGACGCTCCGATAATCGAGGAGCTGCCGCTTGCGCTGGAGTGCAGACTGGTCAAGTTCAACGAGGACGGAAAGGTCATCGGGGAGATAGTTGGCGTAAGCGCGGATGAGAGCATTCTTGGCGCGGACGGCGAAGTAGATCCCGCGTTGTTCAAGGTACTCGGTCTTGACCCCGTAAGCAACGAATACCGCGTTATGGGCGAGGCGGCAGGGCATGCCTTTAAGGACGGAGCAAAACTGAAATAATAAATCACCGCACGGCTCAAACTGTGCGGTGATTTATTATTTTAAGGAAACGCAGATAACACAAATGAGGGAACTTGTGCAGCTGATTGTGTAACGCTCCGTTTTAATCAGCGTTTCCCCTAATAAATTTTGTTTGTTGATATTCCTAAACAGCATTATTTTGGATTTTGTGTCTGCTGATGTGCTGTTAATAATCTTTCATCACAGCAGTGTGGCTCTCAATACAAAATGTCCCTTAAAAAATTCAATATTTTTTGTTGACACATAATTGTGCTTTGGGTAAAAACTGATTGATTTTTTCGGAAAAAAATGGTATAATATTCAAAAGTAATAGATGGCGTTCTCTTTTGCCACTAAAATTATTATATATGAAAGGGACTGTTTGCCATGAAAGTTGTTATTATCGGCGGAGTTGCCGCCGGAACAAAGGCTGCGGCTAAGATCAAGCGCGAGGACAGATCAGCGGAGGTAAAGATATACACCAAAAGCACGGATATTTCCTATGCAGGCTGCGGGCTGCCCTATTTTGTGGGCGGTGAAATCCAAACCCGCGAGGAGCTTATAGTAAATACGCCCGCAAAATACGCGGCGCTCACAGGTGCGGAGGTATTCACGGGGCAGGAGGCGCTGTCGGTAGACCATGACAAAAAGACGGTTCTGTTACGCTCCGCCGCCGACGGCAGTGAGCATGAAGAGAGCTACGACAAGCTGATAATCGCCACGGGTGCGGTTCCCATTGTTCCCAAAGTGGACGGAGCGGAGCTTTCGGGCGTATTCACTGTGCGCACTCCCGATGACGCGATAAATATACGGGAGTATATACAAAAATATTCTGCGAAAAGCGCGGTGGTTGTCGGCGCAGGCTTTATCGGCATGGAGATGGCGGAAAATCTCATGGCGCAGAAACTTTCGGTCACGCTTATGGATATGGGCGGGCAGATACTTCCCAACGTGCTTGACCCCGAGATGGCGGGCTATGCGGCGAGGCTTCTGCGGCAAAAGGGACTTAAGATACTTACGGGGACTACCCTTACCGCGATAAAAGGCGGAGAGCGTGTGGAGGGTGTAACCACAAGCAGAGGGGATTTTTCTGCGGATATTGTTATTATGAGTGTGGGCGTGCGCCCCGCTACGGATTTCCTGAAGGAAAGCGGCGTGGAACTGATAAACGGCGCTATTGCTGTGGACGAATATCAGCGTACAAATCTTCCCGATATTTATGCTGCGGGTGACTGCGCGGTTGTTAAAAACCGTGTCACGGGAGCGCGGCAGTGGTCTGCTATGGGTTCGACGGCAAATATTACCGCCAGATGCCTTGCGCGCACGCTTACGGGAAATGAAACTCCCTACACGGGCTGCCTCGGCACGGGCGTGGTAAGGCTGGCGGACGGTCTGAACGCGGGACGCACCGGTCTTTCCGAGGAGCAGGCGAGGAACGCGGGTTTCAATGTTATAACGGCGGTGTGCGTTACTGACGACAAGGCGCACTATTACCCCGATTCCGACAGCTTTGTCACAAAACTGATAGCCGACAAGGATACAGGCAGGCTGCTTGGACTTCAGGTGATCGGCGCGGGCGCGGTTGACAAAATGACGGATATTGCGGTAGTAGGTATATCCGCGGGGCTTTGCCTGAGCGACTTTGCTACGCTAGATATGGCTTACGCTCCTCCGTTTTCCACGGCTATACATCCTTTTGTACAGGCATGCGGTATTCTTGAAAATAAGATAAGCGGCGCACTGGATAGCTTTACTCCCGCGGAATATCTCAGCGGCGCAGCGAAAGGCTACCGCGTGATAGATGTTCAGCCCTCACCCCAAATTTTCGGCGCGGAATGGATCAATTTGGGCAAGGTACTCGGTGAGCTTGAGGGAATACCAAAGGACGAAAAGCTGCTGCTTGTATGCACAAAAGGCAAGCGGGGTTATTTTCTGCAAAACCGCCTCAAGCATTACGGATATACCAACACAAAGGTGCTGGAAGGCGGCGTTTTCTTCAATGTTGTAAAGGCGGAGAACGCAGCGGGAAAACTGTCTCCTGAGGAAATAAAGCGCGTAAAGGCGCTGGGCTGCCTGTTGGATAAGCGCTATCCCGACGTGTTCAACGTAAGGATAATAACCAAAAACGGAAAAATAACCGCCGCTGATCAGAGAGCTATCGCGGAGGCAGCGGAGAAATACGGGAGCGGTGAGGTAACGATGACCTCACGGCTTACGCTGGAAATTCAGGGTGTTCGCTATGCTGTTATTGACGAACTGATGGAATTTCTTCGGGAGCACAATCTGCTTACAGGCGGTACCGGCTCACTGGTGCGCCCTGTCGTTTCCTGCAAAGGTACAACTTGTCAGTATGGGCTGCTGGACAGCTTCGGTTTAAGCGAGAAGATACACGAGCGCTTTTATCTCGGATACCACGATGTGACTTTGCCGCATAAATTCAAAATAGCGGTGGGCGGATGTCCCAACAACTGCGTAAAGCCCGACTTGAACGATATCGGCGTTGTTGGACAGTGTGTGCCGGTCGTAAATCACGATATGTGCCGCGGCTGCAAAAAGTGTCAGGTGGAGAGCACCTGTCCCATTAAGGCGGCAAAGGTGGATAACGGCAAGTTGAATATCGCGGATGACTGCAACAGCTGTGGGCGGTGCAGGGAGAAATGCCCGTTCGGAGCCGTCCCTGAGTATACCGATGGGTACAGAGTATACATCGGCGGAAGATGGGGAAAAAAAATCGCGCAGGGAAAGCCTCTTGACAGACTGTTTACCTCCGAGGAAGAAGTTCTTGAGATCATAGAGCGTGCCATTCTGTTTTTCCGCGACGAGGGAATTACGGGAGAACGCTTTGCGGATACTATCGAGCGGCTGGGCTTCGATTATGTTCAGGATAAGCTGCTGAACGACAAAATCGACAAGAGCGAGGTTCTGAAAAAGAACGTAAAGGGCGGTGCAACCTGTTGAGAAAGCTTTTCTGCGTTATATTATCGGCAATGCTGCTGACAGGCTGTGCGGCGGGCGATGAAAGTTCCGGAGGCTCGTATGATCCCACTTCTTTCGGCACTTCAGCAGAGGGGTATGCTTTTACGGACGACTTAGGAAGAAGCGTAACGGTGAAATCTTGTGAGCGTGTTGCGGCTCTGCTGGGCAGCTTTGCGGAAGTATGGCATCTTGCTGGCGGGGAGGTGACTGCCGCACCTGACGATGCATGGGACGATTTTGACTTTCCGCTGCCTGACAGCGCGGTAAATCTTGGCAAGACCAAAGAACTGAGCCTTGAAACGCTGTTTTCTGTTGCTCCGGATTTTGTGATAGCAAGCACCAATACCCGCATTGACCTGGAATGGCTGGATACGTTTGAAAGCGCAGAAATTCCCGTAGCTTATTTTGATGTTGCCGATTTTGCGGATTATCTTCATATGCTGGATATATGCACCGATATCACCAAGCGAAAAGATCTGTACAAGACCAACGGCACAGATATAGGGACAAAGATAGACAAGGTGAAGGCTCAAAGCAAAAGCCGCATTACGGAGAACAGCGCTCCATCTGTGCTGTCACTGAGAGCTTCCGCCGCCGGTCTTCGCGCCAAAAACAGCAGCGGCAACGTGCTCGGGGAGATGCTGAAAACCTTAGGCTGCATGAATATTGCTGACAGCGAGGAATCTCTTTTGGAAAATCTTAGCATGGAGTATATCATAAGCTCCGACCCCGATTTTATTTTTATTGTTCAGCACGGAGATGACATAGAGGGTTTTCAGCGGACAATAGACAAATTTGTTGAGGATAACCCTGCATGGGAGGAGCTTACCGCTGTTAAAGAGGGAAGAGTATATATCATGGATAAGCATCTGTACAATCAAAAGCCCAATGTCCGCTGGGGAGAGGCTTACGAAGAGCTTGAACGGATTCTCGGCGGCGAGCGATGAAGAAACATGTTTTTTGGATAGCAGCTGCGTGCTGCGTGCTGGCGGCAGTTTTGAGTCTTTGTGTGGGGGCAGTGTGGCTGTCCCCCGCGGAGCTTTTTGACGGAAATACCGCTGAGTGGAGGATATTCCGCTATGTGCGGCTTCCGAGGACCGCTGCTTGCATGCTGGCAGGTGCGGGACTTGCTGCGGCGGGTGTAGTAATACAAGGCGTTCTTGCTAACAGATTGGCTTCCCCGGGTATAATCGGCGTAAACGCGGGTGCGGGACTGGGTGTTACCATCTGCTGCGCTTTTGGTGCGCTGTATGGATGGACGGTGGCTGGAGCGGCATTTCTTGGGGCACTGCTGGCAGTGCTTGCGGTCGCTTTTGCGGCGCAGAAGACTTCCGCATCACGCTCTGCGGTTATTCTGGGCGGAGTGGCGGTAAACAGCTTTCTTACTGCCGTTTCCGAGGGCATAATAACGCTTTTACCCGAAATCGGCGTTATCACCTCCGATTTCCGCACAGGCGGATTTTCGGGAATATCAGCTTCACGGCTGTTTCCGGCGGGAATAATGATAATTTTCGGACTGGTAATTGTGATATCTCTTTCCAGCGAGCTTGACCTGCTTTCAATGGGAGAGGAAACGGCGCAGGGGCTGGGGCTTTCCGCGAAAAAAGCGCGTACGATTTTTTTGGCGCTTGCCGCGCTTCTCGCAGGAGCAAGCGTCAGCTTTGCAGGTCTGCTGGGTTTTGTAGGTTTAATAGTTCCAAATATCGCACGGAAACTGGTAGGCGGTGAGAGCCGTCGTCTGCTGCCGTTTTCCGCTGTTTTCGGCGCAACAATGGTAACACTTTGCGACTGCGCCGCAAGAACGCTTTTCGCTCCCTATGAAATCCCCACAGGAATAGTAATGTCGGCTATCGGAGCGCCGTTTTTCATTCTGCTTCTTCTCCGTCACAAGGGCGGACACGGAAGCTGAAAGCGAAATCTATTAAAAGCGAGGGGGTTTTATGGGAACTCTTTTATCATCAGAAAATCTTTGCGCAGGATATCGGCGCGAGGTGCTTCATAACGTTTCGGCAGACTTTGCAGGCGGGGAAATAACCTCAATAGTAGGACCAAATGGAAGCGGAAAAAGCACGCTTCTCAAAGCGCTGATAGGCTTAGTTCCGAAAAGCGGCGGGAGCGTTCTGGTTGGGGGAACTCCCATTGAAAATTTGAATGCGGCGGCTGTGGCGCGCAGAGTCGCCTATCTTCCGCAGTCAAAAAGAATACCAGAGCTTTCTGTTATGACAATGGTGCTTCATGGGAGATTCGCACATTTATCATACCCGCGCCGTTATCGCAGAGAGGATATTGCTGCCGCGGAGCGGGCGTTGAGTGCAATGGGTCTGAGCGGTATGGCGGGGGAGAGCATATCAACGCTGTCGGGCGGTACTCAGCAGCGCGTATTTCTTGCTATGGCGCTGGCGCAGGATTCGCCGGTGATACTGATGGACGAGCCTACCTCGTTTATGGATATCTCCCATCGAATAAAGCTTATGGAGCTTTGCCGTGAGCTTGCTGACAGCGGGAGAGCAGTGGTAACGGTTTTACACGATCTCCCAATGGCGCTGAGGTACTCCGACAAGATTGCGGTGCTTTCCGAGGGCGTTCTTCGCGCCGTCGGTTCTCCAGAAGAGGTGTTCCGAAGCGGTATTCTTGATGAAGTTTTCGGGATAAGGCTGAAACGCACCGACACAGAAACGGGTCTGTTGTACTATTATTAAAAATCACCATGAAAAATCGGCAATGCTTTTCAAAGCACTGCCGATTTTTGTGATTCATTCATTCAAGTAACGTTTCCACTCGCAGCTTACCCTATAAACATGCGTATAAAGAGCATCGCGTATCTTTGCATATTCGTCCTCCGGAATAGCTTTTGGATAGGTCATAAGTCTAAGCAGAACAGGCGGCTGATTATCGGAGATAGGCGGCTGAATGTAATCATATGGGTTGACCGAAAACCCAAGACGTTCATAGAAGCCCGTGCGCCGTTTGGCTGTGTCGCTTTGTTCTGACGGCTCGGCTTCCAGTACTATTAAGCCGTGGGATAGATTTTTTAATTCCTCCGCCAATGCCGCTCCGACACCATTGCCGCGAAGCTCGGGGGCTACTGCGAAATGCTCCAGATAAACAAATCCCTCCATATCCCAATAGTTCATAAAGCCTGCCAGCTTTCCATCGGGACAATAGCAGAGGCTGCGAAACTGCGGGTGTTCAAATTCCGCGAGATGCTCCGCCTTAGTACGGCGTTCACACTTCGGAAATGAGCGCTCTATTAGCTCAAACA
>CAJTMU010000112.1 GCA_910577365.1 uncultured Oscillospiraceae bacterium
ATATGAAATCAAAAGGGTACTCATTTCCGATGAGGATATATTAGGTAGATCTTTTCTTCCTTACAGCGAACATTGCTGTTGCAGCGATAAGAGCAACTCCGGCAACAGGGGCTATTCCTTCGATTCCAGTATTGGGACTTCCCTTTTCATTAGAAGGAGTTGTGTCGGCAGATGTATTCGTGTCTGTTGCTGTATCCATAGGAGCAGACGCAGTAAGCTCGCACTCCGCAAACGTATGAGCGTCCGGCGACTGAATAACATCATTGATGGTTATCACCATCGTTGTGGATGCGTTTACGCCGCTGATACACAATTCAAGGCAGTCTATCTTCTCAAGGTATTCTTTGTAAAAATCCTCTCCGGTTTCCTCGTCCTCAAACGTTGTAACCTTCATAAATTCGGATAACGGAACTATCAATTCATAGGAACCGTCATGGTCGATAACAAATTCGGGAATACCGCCTATCTTCTCATAGTCCTCCGCGCCCCATGCGGAAGGCGTCCAGTCGTTGATGCCGAAGCCGGCTCTTGCATTATATGAACCGTCGCAATTCTCAACGTCAAAGCTGATGATTATGTCCTTTGTGCCCGCGTCAACTTCACCGATAGTAAATATGGTGTTCTCATTGTAAGGGTTGGCGATTTTTATCCAGGCTTCACCATTGTCATCATATACTCCGTCCGCATTTACGTTTATTGTCGTTGACACTCCCGTGGGATTAAGGAATTCCGCGCCGGCAACGGTCGTCAGGGAGCAGGATACCGCTATAACGGCAGCATATGATATTATTCTTGTTTTCATGATATACTCCTCCAAAAAAATATTACGTCATGCGGTGATATCCGCTGTTCGGAATACCGTTCCGCGATCTGTTGTGCACCGCCCGCAGCCCGACCGGTTTCCAACAGGATTTATTGAATTATATCACGCATTTCCTTTCCTGTCAATGAAATATATTATCAATATGTGAAAATGTGAACCTTTCGCGATATTTTTTTGAAGCTCGTTCTCATTTATATGATGTTTTCTTGTATTCGAGCGGCGTCATATGCTCGTAACGCTTGAATACTCTGCAAAAGTAACCGCAGTCGAAGAACCCCAGTGTTTCGCTTATGACTTTTACGGTGAGGTCAGTGGTAAGCAGCAGATCCTTGGAATGCTGTAATTTAAGCTTTGTGACATATTCTATGGGAGTCATTTGAAAATTGCGCTTGAACAGTTTGCACAGGTGCTGCTTCGTAACTCCCGCCGCCTGACTTAACTGTTCAAGCGTTATCTCTTCCTTAACGTGAGAAACAATGTAATTTACGGCTGTGATCAAAGTCTGGTTTTTTTCGGATCCCTCGACGACTGATTTATTGTTGGCAAGACGGTAGAATTCAACAAGATAGTCGTAGGCAAATCCGCCGGCATAGTAGTTCCCGTATAACCGGTCAGATTTTAAGATGGTGTAGATTTTTTTAAACAAATGATTTATTCTCGTAAGATCGGAAGAAAAGGTGTATACCGCCGGACTGTCAAATCCGAACATATTCAATATATCGTCTATCCCTTTTCCGCCAAGAACGATCCAATGGGTATCCCATACTTCACCTGTTGTATAGTATTCATGCGGTATATTTGCCGGAAGGAAAAAGGCTTGATTTGGTTTGATAGTATATTTCTTATTGTTTACAATAAGTTCTCCTTCCCCTTCGGTAGAATACAGAAACTGCGGGCGATAGTAGCCGTTTTCTCTGACCGCGTGATATTGTATATCATTTAGTCCTATTCCCTCAACGCAAATGGGGAGATCTTTTTCCGCGCCAATGACCGGATAATAAAAGTACCACATAATTATTTTCCATCCTTTCTGCCTAAGAGCCTGTTTATTAGGTGCGGGATTGCCGCAAACATGTCAAGCTTTGAACGGGTGAGAGGCATCGTTTCGGATTATCGGGCGACCACAAAAAATATTTCCTTTACATTAATATTGTTTCATAATGATAATATCATATATTGACCTTTTTGTCAACTGGCAATATATATAATAAAATGGCTTGGTATTATGCCATGCCGGAAACGGAGGAAAAATATGAACACTTTACAGAAAATCGTTTGCTGCGCCGCGTCGGTCGTTCTCATCCTGTCGGCGGTCGCCTGCGATGAAAGCGAGCCGTCAGCAGTCGGATCCTCGCTGATGCCGACTACCACTTCTTTAACAACCACTGCCGACCCGGACGAAAAAGCTCCCACGGACGCGCCCGTGAAAGAGGTCAGCTCGGACAGCTTTATTCCGGACGGAAACAGCGGAACAATAAAGTAGCTTGGATATTATGATCTGGAAGTCGATGGAAAATCATCGGAACAGTGTAAGATATTTACAAGCGAATTATATGGAGGGAAGATAGAGTATCTTTCCTGTGCAAACGGATGCGCATATTTTGAGAAAATGGGAATTCTTATTGCGGCAGGCGACTCTTCCGCCATTGTGAGCTATGAATGGAAGTCGTTCCCATACGGCATGAGTAAGAATCTATATGAGTCTCTTGACGGACTGATAGACCTTGAATCGCCCCTATGGAGCGGTATGGCGGATATAGTCGACAGCTTTGCCTACGGCGGCAAGAGATACTGCTATCCCTACCGTATTGCTACGAATTATGCTCTCAACTACAACCGTGAGGCATTAAGGGAATATTCACTGCCAGGTCTCTATGACCTGTATATGGAAGGCAGCTGGACATGGGATAGGTTCAAGTAGCTTCTTGTTGATTGGTGCAATGTTGACGACGAGCATATCGGTTATGCCGGAGAGGGCGGAAAGAGCTTTATCGCCACAACCGGCGCAAAGCTTATTTCTGTTAACGATGACGGAACAATCTCAAACAATATAAATGACCCTAATGTTACCCGCGCTATGGTATTCTGTTCTTCCTTGTACAGGAACGGTCTTGTGTATCAGGATGAATTTAATGAATGGGTTTCGCCGCAGCTTTGGGCAAGAAACAGCAGACGTCTTCTGTTTCTCAGCATGAACCACGAGTGGACATATACCGCCTCCGCATCGGAGCTTCAGAACAAACAGGGGATTGACAATGATATTTTTGATACGGTTTCTTAGTTTGCGTTTGTACCATATCCCCGTGACCCTTCTTCCGACAAGTACACCATCGCATATGACACCTTTGGCTATATGGTGGCTAAGGGCGCGAAAATATGAAGGGTGCGTTGGATTGGATCAACCTTAACCGCGCTTATGAAATTGAGGAAAATGTGATTGCAAATAAGAAAAAGGACTCGGTGCATCCTGAAAAACAATTCTTTACTTCCGGAAAATATGAGGGCAGTCAGAAATGGACTTTGATATGGGACGAAAAACAATACGCCCTTTGGCAGGATATGATGAATGCCGAAAAATTCAATTTCGTATTTGACAATTGCTGGGGTATATCCGATGAGATGAACGGCATATGTGAAAAGATACTTTTTGATCCCATTTTCAGCGGCGAAAGCTAGATGCAGCTGAGCGCTGAATATTCGCCGGTTATTGACAGTATGATTATATACGGCAGACAGATGTGCCCTATCTTGTGGGATACCCCAAGCAGGGAATACGTGAGATTTATACAGTATTTCAAGCATCCGAAGTTCATTGCTTCGCTGGTTGGTATCGCTGATAAGAGGTAAAAAAGAAAACTCTGAAAATACTACAGGACTACCATTCGCTTGCGTGTGTTAGTCCTGTATTCGTGTATAATTAAAAATATTGAAGATAACGATAACTGATCTGTGTTGTGCCACGATACAAAAAAGAAAGGCTGTGCGCATTTGGCTAAAGCCAGATGCCGGTTTCTGCACAGCCTTTTAAAAACGGTGGAAAACTTATTTGCCGCTTCTTTGCGGGAAAGGTGAGGTTATGTAGCTTGTTTTTTAAGGTTTTCGGTGATCCGCCTTACAACATAGGCACGCTCCCTGTCGGTAAGGTTGGCGTTTCTGAATTTCTTTTCAACTATGCGGCAGAACAGCTCGTCGGTGCATTCCTGCAGCGCGTCCAGCGAAGCCTTGTCCTCCGGCATATGAATTAGGTCTTATCGACATAGACATTCAGCTTATACAGATCGCTGTATGATTCGCTGTATTTCAGACCATCCACGAATCTGACCGTGTTAAATACGAAATGCATATGCACATTATCCGTATTATCATGAACCCCGAATACGATCTGATACCTGTCCGCATAGAAAGCCGCGATCTGCCAGCTCAGAATATACGCATAGTATGGAGTGATATTCTCATCTGATATAATATGATTTTGCAAATAAGTTATATTTATTTGAAAAAATAAGATTGTAAGTTTGCTTTTAGCAAGATTTTTTGACAAAAAGGCAAAACTTTTAAAAAAGTACAACTTTTTGTAAAAATGCACGGATTAGCTTATTGTAACTATCTTGGCAAATGAGATTATATTAGGCTTTGTTTTTAAGGACTGTTCCATGATGGATAAATGTGATATGAGCAAATATTGCTGAATTCACTGCAGTATATTGGAAAACTATGATCTGAGTGGTATTTTGTGTTGGTTTCAGCGTATAATGATGGACGAAACGGAGTTCATTTCCTATTTGCTTGCTTCAATCAACAAATTCATGAGTGAAATTGTCGAGAAATCAATAAACACCTCTGAAGCAGAGCTCTTTGCCATAATGCTGGGAGTTATCAAATCCATTTTATGGTACATTAATTATCCCGATGAGAAAGCGGCTGAAATTGCTGATAAATTTTATGAGTGGTTGAATGAATCGTCCGCTGACATTTCAATAATTACCGAACAATTTTGCGAATATCTTAAATCCGGCAAATTGAAGCTCAAAGAACTTGGAGAATATGAAAGTGATAAGACCTGTAACGATACCATTTTTTAGAAGAAAGACGCATTGTACCTGACTGCGCCGGTTATGAATGAAATAGCTTTAAGAATGAAAATAAGCACAATGACGCTGAAAAAACAGCTTCTTAAAGATAATATTTTAAAAACTGACGCTAACAGGGGAAAATCATATCAGAATTACAAAAAAATAGGCTCAGACTCAAAGAATATGTATGAAATCCCCTTGTCTAAAATTTACCCATTTGTGGCGGTAAGAATGCATCACGATGAATTTCCGGATGCTTCTCCGTTTAAGATCCCCTTTGGGATCAATGACGAACATCAGATTTACTTCTGTATAAATAAGAACGAGTACGAAAACTGCAATATGTATGTTTCCGGGATAAGCGGATCGGGTAAAAGTTATGCGATTAAAAAATTTGCCGCCGAGGCAAGTCGGCAGGGATTTGAGGTTTTGAATATAGGTCTTGAGGGCAGTGTAATAGAATTTGATGAGACGAATTATGTGGAGGTTTCCGATGGCTACATAGATGAAACAATAACCGCACGAGATGTTTTCAGCGTTCTGGAGCGTGAGAAACTATCCGAACAATGCCGCAGTATACTTAAAATACTTGGGGAAAGTATTGGCAATGTAGATATTCCCGTTGATTTAAAGAAATGGGAAGATGAATTCTTAGCGCTTCTGGATTGGATTTTTGAAAAAGAGCCTGTTTTCTATAAAGCGGGCTCTTCAGCATATAAAAAGTGGAAGCTTTAAGACTTTATCAAATTGATGCAACAAGTTGCTAAATTAAAACAAATGCACTTGTAAATTTGTCCGGGATATGCTATAATATAGTAAGAAATCATGAAAGGAGTCCGGCATGAAAATCGCCATCTATTCCAGAAAATCAAAATTCACCGGCAAGCGCGAAAGCATAGAGAACCAGATAACCCTATGCCGCGAGTACATAGAAAGAAGCATTCCGGAAGCTAAAGACGGCGAGATATTCGTGTACGAGGACGAGGGCTTTTCGGCAAAAAATCTCGAACGTCCGCAGTTCCGCCTTATGATGCAGAGCGCGAGAAAAGAGCCCTTTGATTATATTGTGGTGTACCGCCTTGACCGTATCAGCCGCAACGTCGGCGATTTCGCGAGCCTCATCGAGGAGCTGAACGGAATGCACACCGCCTTTATCTGCATAAAGGAGCAGTTCGACACCTCGACCCCCATGGGCAGAGACATGATGAACATCGCCGCGGTTTTCGCTCAGCTGGAGCGCGAAACGATAGCCGAGCGCGTGAGGGATAATCTGATACTTCTTGCGAGGAGGGGACGCTGGCTCGGCGGAGTTACGCCGCTCGGATATACGGGCGAAAAGACAGAGATAATTGACAACGAGGGTAAGAAGCGGTCGGCGTTCAAATTGAAGCAGATACCCGCCGAGGTGAAAACCGTAAGGCTTGATCTACGAGAAATTCCTCGAGCTGCGTTGGCTTACCGAAACGTCAACATGGCTTATCCAACATGACATAAAAACGCGCGAGGGTGAGTAGTTCAGAATGATAACTGTAAAGGATATACTGAAAAATCTCATTTATTATCATGCGAATAACATGATTTGTAAAAAACATATATTTATCCGACCCGGTTTTGAATTTACTCACCGAACCTTGCCCTCAGTTTCTCCAGCGCCTTTTTCTCAATACGCGATATATATGACCGCGAGATGCCAAGCTGCTTTGCAATTTCCCGTTGAGTGAGCGGCTGGCACACTCT
>CAJTMU010000113.1 GCA_910577365.1 uncultured Oscillospiraceae bacterium
ACTGGACCGAGCGACAACAATCCATGGGACGAGATAGACGTTGAGATTCTTGGCAAGGACACAACAAAAGTACAGTTCAACTATTTTACCGACAGTCAGGGAAATCACGAATATCTTCATGATCTTGGCTTTGATGCCTCGGAGGATTTCCACACGTATGCCTTTGAATGGCACAAGGACAAGATAGTGTGGTTTGTTGATGGCGAGGAGGTTTATTCCGCCGAGGAAAATCTTCCCTCTACTGAAAGCAAAATAATGATGAACGCATGGAACGGAACCGGAGTAGATGGCTGGCTGAACGCTTTTGATGACAGCAAGCTTCCCCTTACGGCGGAATATCAATGGATAGCTTTTACCGCTTTTGATGAGTAAAATATGTTCCGAAATTGGTATTGAAAATTTAAACAAAGTATCTATTTTAATACAATTTAGTTTTTTTCATAAATAAAGATTTTTAACCCCCGACATTGTTGGGGGTTAAAAATCTTTATTTAAAGTGTTGATCTAAGTTGAATTATTTAAATTTGAAATTTTCCGCGACCCGCCTTAATGCGCAACACTTCGCTGCGCTGCGTGTTGTGCATTAAGGCTCTCGCGAAAAATTTCCTGCGTCAACATTGCGTTGCATTAACTTTTTCTACAAGCTGAGCAATCACTTGCTTTGCAGGCAGTTGCTATCTCTCTATAAAAGCCCCACTCTGAATATCTTACCTTTAACCGATAAACGCCTTGAAAGCTTTATAAGCCGCGTAGATATCCGTTTTTGCAGTTATTTCATAGGGCGCATGCATTGAAAGCACGGGGACGCCCACGTCAATTGTGTCAACATCAAGATTGGCTATATATGCCGCGACCGTTCCGCCGCCGCCGATATCTATCTTGCCAAGCTCACCAGTCTGCCAGATAACACCGTTCTTATCCAATATGGAGCGCACCTCGCCCACAAACTCCGCGCTCGCGTCGGAAGTTCCGCTCTTGCCGCGGGAACCTGTATATTTCGTAACGCACACGCCGCCGTTAAGCACCGCGCAGTTGTTTTTCTCGAAAACGTCGGGGAATGTCGGGTCGTATGCTGCGTTTACGTCCGCAGACAGGCATTTTGAATTTGCGAGGACATCCCTTCCGCGAACCCCCATGGAAGCCGCAAGATCGGCTATGAAATATTTCAGATAAGCGGAGCATAGTCCCGTATTTCCGTCAGAACCCGTTTCCTCCTTATCGGTGAGTATAGCCACGGCGGTTCTCGCAATGGATTTTGCATCCAAAATCGCCATCAGCTCGGTGTAGGCGCACACTCTGTCGTCCTGACCGTAAGCTCCCACAAGGCTTCTGTCAAAGCCGATATCCTTTGCTTTGAACGCGGGTACCGCTTCCAGCTCCGCGGAAAGGAAATCCGTTTCGGTAATGCCATACTTTTCATTCAGCAGCAGCATAAGATTGAGCTTTACTGCCTCGCTCGCGTCGTCTTCTTTAAAGGGCCGCGAACCGATTATGATGTTCAGCTCCTCGCCCTTGATAAGCTCGGTTGCGGGGCGCTTGTACTGCGCGGAAGCAAGGTGCGGCAGCAAATCGGAAACGCAGAATACAGGGTCGCCCTCGTCCTCTCCGATACGAACGGTTATTTTCGTGCCGTCCGCCTTTACTATCACTCCGTGCAGCGACAGCGGAACGGTAGGCCACTGATATTTTTTTATGCCGCCGTAGTAGTGGGTCTTGAAATATCCCACCTCGTCCTTCTCAAACAGCGGGTTTTGTTTAAGGTCAAGCCTTGGAGAATCAATATGCGCCGCAAGAAGATTTACGCCGTTCGCGATAGGTTCTTTGCCCACAACCGCAAGGATTACGGATTTTTCACGGTTCACATAATACAGCTTGTCCCCCGCCTTATACTTCTTCGTCTTATCAAAGGGAACGAAACCCTTGCTTTCAGCCTCTGCGCGGATAAAAGCCGTCGCTTCCCTCTCAGTCTTAGCTGCGTCCAGAAAGCTCTTATAGCCCTCGCAGAATTTGTCGCACTTTTTAAGTTCTGCTTCGGACATGACTGCCGCCGCGTTCTTCTTTACGCTGAACAGCTTCTCCTTAAGCTCCTTTGCCTTTGTTTCCGTTTTCTCACTTTTAGCCATGTTACATATTCCTTTCTTATTTTAATGCGAATTTTCCGCACCACTCCGTTTTACGCTTCTGCGTAAAACTACGTTAGCCTCGCCGTGAAAGCTCCGCTTCGTTTTACTCCGCTCCGCTTTTACGGCGGCTTGCGGAAAATTCATGCGCGGGCGATTCGCGGACTTAAGTTTTACGCGCCTTTACTGTGTGGACGCCATGTTGTCCTTAGCACTCACAGCCCCTGCTGCATGGAATTTATGGTTTAAAAAAAATTTCCGCACCACTCCGTTTTACACTTCTGCGTAAAACTCCGTTAGCCTCGCCTTGAAAACTCCGCTTCGTTTTACTCCGCCCCGTTTTTACGGTGGCTTGCGGAAAATTCATGCGCGGGCGATTCGCGGACTTAGGTTTTCCGTGCCTTTGCGCTGTGGATGTTATGTTGCACTTAGCATTCAAAGTCCCGAAACGTAGACTTTGCCGTTTTTAAATCCACATCGAAGCCGCACCAAAAATTTCCTTTATCAATTTGGCAGCTTCAATTATCATAAAGCCTTTTGTAGACATCAATCGCCTTTGTTATCTTGTCCACATAATGCGCCGTATCTGATATCGGGATAGTGTCCAGATGCTCTCCGTCGGCGGAAATGCTGCTGTCCGCCAGCCACTCGTTCACCTGACCGCGCCCCGCGTGATATGCCGCCATAGCCGTTTCCACGTTTCCGAACTCCTCATAAAGAAAACCAAGCAGAAAGCAGCCGTACCTTATATTCGTCTGAGGGTCGTACATATCATAATATACCGTGTCCTCGTCGTCCGTGCGGAACTTTATCCAGTCGAAGGTGTCCTCCATTATCTGCATAAGTCCCCTTGCGCCGACGTTTGACACCGCTTCAGGCTTGAAGCTGCTTTCGGTTTTGATAACGGCATATACCAGATATTTGTCTATGTGATTATCCCTCGCATAGCGTTCCACATAGTTTTCATACTTTATCGGGTGGGACGAGTGAAGATATCCGTCATATGCAAAATACAGTCCGACTGCCGCTGTAAGCGCTATTACAAGGATTATGACAAGCCCGATTACAACAGGCTTTCCGCGTCTTCTCTTTCCTGTCTGTGTCATTACATCTCCAATTGTTCCATTATTTTGTTTGCCGCTTGTATAAGCTGCGCCTCCGACCCATTATTTTCTATCAAAAAGTCGGAATTACTCCTGAAAAAATCAGCGCTGTGCTGAGCGGAGAGCCTTGCGCGGGCGGATTCCTCAGAAATGCTGTCCCGCAGAGCTATCCTTTTTACGCAGACCTCAACGTCCGCCACTACCGCAGCCACATGGGAACATACTCCCTCCAGCCGCGCCTCAAAAAGCGTGGGAGCATCCAGCAGCGCCCTCCGCGACCGTCTTATCCTGTCTATCACCTCATAGGTAACATAGGGATATATAATGCGGTTATATAGCCTGCGCTTGCTTTCGTCTCCGAATATCAGCCGCGCGGTAAGCCGCCTGTCAAGATTTCCGTCACAGGAAACAAGCTGCGGGGATATCTTTTTCGAGACCTCCGCGAGGAAATCCTCCCGTTCCGCCACCTCGCGGCATATCGCGTCGCAGTCAATAACATCATAGCCGCGCTCCGCGAAAACGCGGCTGACAGTGGATTTTCCTGCTCCCGACATTCCCGTAAGACCCACTATTCTAATATTTGGCAGATCAAGCATAATTATACCTCAATAATGCGGAACGCCGCCGCTCTGAGCAGCCGATTGTACACCGCCAGACCAACACCGCCCTTTTGCGGCATTTCCACCAGCACTGTTTTAGCGCCCAGCTCGTCCGCCCGCCTTAACAGCGAGAACAGCCGCCGCGCCTGAAGCTCCGGACTGCCGCCGCAATCGAGAAATATACCTTCCTCGCGGACTCCGGCGCCCAAAGCCAGCAAATCATTTTCATATCTCGCGCGCTTAAGGCAGTATTGCCTGAAATCCTCGCCATGCGCGTTGACAATATAAACGTCCGCTTTCGGAGAATAATGCTTGTATTTCATGCCCGGGGAGAGCACTTTCTCGCCTTTGTCGGGCTGAACGGTGACGGCTTTGTCCACCTCAACCTCTCCATATTCCGACAGCGCCTCAGCCGTTATTCCCCCGGGGCGCAGAACGCGTATTTTCCCGTCTTTAAAGCACACGACCGTACTTTCTACGCCGACGTTACATTCGCCGCCGTCAATTATCAGCGGTATTTTTCCGTTCATATCCTCATAAACATGCGCCGCCGTGGTGGGGCTGGGCTTTCCCGAAAGGTTAGCCGACGGAGCGGCAAGCGGAAATCCGCATTTTTTTATTATCTCGAGTGCCGCCTCGCTTGCGGGCATTCTAACCGCAACGGTGTCCAGTCCTCCGCTTATAACATCCGAAACAAGAGCGGATTTCGGGAAAATCATCGTCAGCGGTCCTCCCCAGAAGCGCTCTGCCAATCGCAGCGCAATATCGGGTATTTCCGTCACAAGCGGTCGGAGCATTTTCATGCCGCTTACATGAACAATAAGCGGGTTGTCCTGCGGTCTGCCTTTTACGCGGAATATCTCCCTTACTCCCCACATTTCCTTGTCAAGGGCGTTTGCGGCAAGCCCGTAGACAGTTTCGGTCGGGATAGCGACGACCCGCCTGTTGGCGAGAAGCTCCGCAGCTTCCGCAACGCTCTCCCTGCTGAATTTTTCTATTCTTGTCGTCATCTCTTCACTTCCGCTTAACCCTGCTGACTGAGCAGCCGCGCCGTCTGATCCGCCAGCCTTAACGCGTCAAAAATCTCATCGCAGTCGCCGTTCATAACGCTGTCTATCTTGTAAAGCGTAAGCCCTATCCTGTGGTCGGTAACTCTTGATTGCGGGAAATTATACGTTCTGATACGCTCCGAGCGGTCACCCGTGCCCACCTGAACGCGGCGTTCCTCCGCTATGGCGCTGTCACGCGCGGTGAGCTTCGCTTCATAGAGCTTGCTGTACAGCATTTTAAGCGCTTTTTCCTTGTTTTTGAACTGTGACCGTTCCTCCTGGCACTCCACCACGACCCCCGTGGGGTTGTGGATAATGCGTATGGCTGATTCGGTTTTATTGATGTGCTGACCGCCCGCGCCGCTGGAGCGGTAGGTCTGTACGGTAAGATCGGCGGGATTTATGTCAACGTCGACTTCCTCCACCTCGGGAAGCACCGCCACCGTTACCGTGGAGGTCTGTATGCGCCCCTGCGATTCCGTTTCTGGAACGCGCTGAACGCGGTGAACCCCGCTCTCATATTTGAGCCGTGCGTAAGCGCCCTCGCCCTCCACGCTGAAGCATATCTCTTTATAGCCGCCAAGCTCCGTGGGATTGGAGCTTATAACCTCTATTTTCCAGTTCCTGCCCGCAGCGTACATTGAATACATTCTGAACATGGAGTTTGCGAATAGAGCCGCCTCCTCCCCACCCGCGCCGCCGCGTATTTCAACGATAACATTCCTGTCATCGTCGGGGTCGCGCGGAAGCAGCAGTATTTTCAGTTCCTCTGTAAGTTCTTCCTTAAGGCGCTTGTTGAGCGCGTATTCCTCCCGTGCCATCTCACGCAGCTCGGGGTCGCTGTCCTCAAGAGCCGCTTCGGCATCTGAAAAGCTCTTTTCACATTTCTGGTATTCTTTGTATTTTTCTATAAGCGGGGTGAGATTTTTCTGCTCTCTCATAAGCTCGCGGTACAACCCGTTATTCGAGATGACCGACGGGTCAGAGAGCTTCATATTTATCTCGTCGTACCTCGCCTCCGCGCTTTTAAGTTTATCTAACATTTACTTTCCTCCAAAGTTAAGGCGTTTTTCCTATCCAATGCCGCCCGTCGCTAACCCTCGGAGTTGATATTCTCGCGGATAACGGATTTAATTTTCTTCTCGCATTTTGAGCGCGGAATCATGAAGCTGTGTCCACAGCCCGCACAGCTCAGCTTAAAGTCCGCGCCGCACCGCAGCACTTTCATCTGATTGCTTCCGCAGCCCGGGTGTGGTTTCTTCATAACCAACATGTCCCCTACCCTGATATCCACGCATCCACCGCCTTACAATAAATATAGTATGCCAACGCTTTGTCGGACATGAAACATTGTAAAATTTGTTCGTAACGCCCGCTAATTAACGATACACTATTTTTATTATACCATACTTTACATTATTTTGCAATATTTATAGCAATATTTTTCAAAAATCTTTATTTTTTTTTAAATATTATTGACAAGCCGGTTTAAATATGCTATAATATTATGGCAATGGGGGTATAGCTCAGTTGGGAGAGCGCTTGCTTCGCATGTAAGAGGTCAGGGGTTCGAATCCCCTTATCTCCACCAAAAGCACGTCAGACCGCTTAACAAAGCGGTCTGATTTTTTATTCCCCCGAAAAATCCCCGAAAAAGAGTAAAAAAATTATTTCGG